>CAYZLS010000042.1:0-10305 GCA_964479355.1 uncultured Wenzhouxiangellaceae bacterium
TTTTTGCCAGTCCAATGTTTCCCGTTCAGCCCGAGGTGTCTTACGTGGACTGCACTACCAGTTTCGACAGCCGCAAGGCAAGCTGGTGTCGGTACTTGAGGGCCGCATTTTCGATGTAGCCGTTGACATACGTTCGGGTTCATCCTCGTTTGGGCAATGGACCGGTGTGGAATTAAGTGCAAAAAATCACTGCCAACTCTATATTCCCGAGGGCTTTGCCCACGGCTTCATGGTACTCAGCGATTCAGCGCTACTTCACTATCACAGCACCAACGAATACGTGCCTGAATATGAAGTAGCCATCGCTTGGAATGACCCGGATATCGGAGTGCAGTGGCCGTGTGAACCTCTGGCCATTTCTGCCCGGGATGAGGCAGCACCTTATCTGCGTGATGTGGCGGTTGAACAGCTTCCGCAGGGGCGCGTTGCATGAAGATTCTATTAACAGGAGCTGCCGGTCAACTGGGCAGCGAATTGATCCCATTATTGGCTGCCCATGGTCAGCTTGTTGCCTCCGATCGTGTTACACCGGCTTCGGCCGGCGAACATTGGGTGGAACTGGATATCAGCGATAGCAACAAGACAGAAGTGCTGTTGAATTGTTTTGGTCCTGACCTGATCGTTAATGCAGCAGCATTCACGGCGGTTGATGCGGCAGAAAATGTGCCTGAGACAGCTTTTGAGATCAATGCCGTCTTACCTGGCAGGCTGGCTCGCTGGGCTAAGCAAAATGATGCCCGCCTGATGCATTATTCCACCGACTATGTTTTCAATGGCAAGTCGGCTGAGCCGTATTGCGAAACAGATAAACCTGACCCACAAAGCGTTTATGGAGACAGCAAGCTGGCCGGCGAGCGTGCCCTGGAAGCCAGTGGCTGTAAGTATGTTGTCCTGCGCACTTCATGGGTGTACTCCTCGCACGGCAAGAATTTCGTATTGAGCATGCTGGCCCTGGCCCGTAAAGGTCTTGCGCTCAAGGTAGTAGATGATCAACAGGGGTGCCCAACCTGGGCGCGCAATCTGGCTCTGACCAGCAACAAGGTGATAGGCGCATGGCAACATGCGGGACCCGAAAACCACTATGGTTTATTCCATTACTGCGACGACCGCAGGCAGAATTGGTATGAATTTGCCAGTACGATATTCAATCTTGCAACTCAGTCAGGCTTGCTTGCTGAGGAACCAGACCTGAATCCCATACCCAGTTCAGGATTCCCACAACCCGCCAGGCGACCTGGTTGGTCGGTATTAAACACTGACAGGATAGATACAACGTTTGGGATCAAACCAGCTTCTTTCGAGCGCTCGTTGCAGACGGTTATTGATGAGATTGTAAACAAGGAAAAAATATGAGCCCAGGTAGTTCACAAGCGCCGCTCATTCCGGTCATCCTCTCAGGTGGCGCGGGAACACGGTTGTGGCCGGTATCCCGGCGCGCCCATCCCAAGCCCTTCATGGAGCTGATTGATGGCCAGACACTAGCGGAAAAAACCTTGCTAAGAGCCAAAGCCGTAGCCGGTGACGCACCGGTTATTACGGTGACCAGTCGCGATTATTATTTTTACACACGTGATCTTTATGCACGTTTGCAAGACGGGCCGGACAATGAGCGATTTTTGCTTGAGCCAATGGGTCGCAATACTGCGCCTGCGATAGCCCTGGCTGCCCTGTGTGTTAAGGAAAATATAGCTGATGACGCGGTGCTTTTAGTGATGCCAGCTGATCATCTGGTCGCGGAAATGTGCAACTTTGAAGCCGCTGTGAGTGAGGCGAGACAACTTGCAGATAAAGGTTACCTGGTTACATTTGGTATCCATCCCACCCAGGCTGAAACCGGTTATGGCTACATTCGCCAAGGAGGTGCATTGAGCATGAGTGGTGGTTATCAGGTGGCTGAATTTGTTGAAAAGCCGGACGAAGCCACTGCCATCAAGTATGTTGAATCGGACGAATACCATTGGAATTCCGGAATTTTTTGCTTTCAGGCAAATACGTTGCTTGACTCTTTAAGCCGATTTGCACCTGATGTATATGCCGCTGCCGTGAAGGTATGGGAAGCGACGGATAAATCACAATCACCGATTGAATTTCCAGCCGAATTATTCAGCGAATGTCCATCGATTTCTGTTGATTACGCGGTCATGGAACGGGCGGATAACACTGCGGTTGTGGTGAGTGATTTTGGTTGGCGCGACATCGGTTCATGGAAAGCAATCAGCGAATTGTATGCCTCGGATGAAGCCGGCAACCGCATTCGGGGTAAAGCTATCATGGTGGGGTCAACGAACTGCTTTGTGCAGGCTGAGGGCAGAATGGTTGCGGTTGTGGGGGTAAAAAACTTGGTCATTGTCGATACGGGCGATGCGGTGCTAGTTGCCGACCAGGACCATGCACAGGATGTCAAGCAAGTGGTTACAGAACTCTCGGCGTTGAAGCACGAGGCGGTTGAGTTCCATAAAACTGTATATCGACCCTGGGGTAGTTATACCATTTTGGAAGATGCCGATGACTGCAAGGTCAAACGATTGACGGTCAAACCTGGTCAGGTTTTGTCATTGCAATTGCACCACCGCAGGGCTGAGCACTGGACTGTAGTGCAGGGTGCGGCCAAGGTTAGGCTGGGAGATGAAGAATTCCTGTTAAAGGCCAATGAATCCACTTATATACCTACTGAAACCTTACACCGCCTCGAGAACCCGGACGATCAGGACGTGCATTTGATCGAAGTGCAAACGGGTGACTATTTTGGAGAGGATGATATCGAACGGCTGGAAGATATCTACGGGCGTATCAGATGATGCTTCCATGTGATAACTGCGGATGTAGGGTGGGACATGGCCCAGGCCAGCTTCTCGAACGATTCTCGGTGCCCCAGGGCAGCCTCTCGACTGGTTTCCGGTCTCACCTTCTTCATGTCCACCATGACAGGATTCAAATAACATTAGGTGGACGTACCCGGCAGCGACCCGGTGGTGGACATTCCTGGCATCGACCAGGTGGACATAAATGTTCACCCTACGGGAAGCACCCGGTTACTCTTCCTCAACCCGTGACGGGTTGACAGGTTCAGATTCCGTTGGCGACCAGCGGCCATTACTAATAAAGACCGTTCAAGTACTAATAAGTTGACGCTGTAATTGGTTGATTCGTTACAATATGACGTAATAAACATTCGTTTTTATCGCAATCAGTCATTTTTTTTCGCATTTCGCCCCAGTTCACGATCCATTTCAAACTCTCTTGAGGTGACAAAAGCCTCCATGCCTTGCAAGCGCAGATCCAGTTCCCGAAAACGGTGATTGAGATTACTAAACACATCAGATGGTGCCATACTCACACCACGCCAAAACTTTTCCTGACTTTCATTTTTATATAGGTCTTGCGGCTTAACCGGCAGAATAATCGCCAGGATAATGTACGCCGGCACGACAAACGGGAAAAAGAACACGGTGCAAATGGCGGTGACCAGGCGCAAGCCCTTGCGGCAAAGGCCGAAATAGTTTGCCAGTCCGGCGCAAACGCCTGCAAGCATGGCATTTTCCCGGTCGCGGTAAAGGCGGTGGGGGTTCTTGCGTTCGTACAGGTCACTCATGACGCTGCCTCCAGCTGGGTGATTCAATATCTAAAATCCGTTCCAGCGTCTTGATCCGGTCTTCCATTTTCTTGGTGGATTCCCAGACATCTGCCAGCATTTTTTCATCTTCCGCGGTTAGCCCTTTGGAAGTCTTCATCTTGGTTATGTAGTGAAATACGATCCACAAGGGCGCACAAACGGTGAGTAATAAAATAGGGACAACATCAGTCATCTTTAGTCTCCTGCTCACTTTGCTCAACTTCATTCACTTTCGATTTCAAAGCTTCAAGGGCTTCTTCCACCCGGTCATCGTCCTCTAGGCCGGCTATTTCATCCACCAGGCCTTTACGCCTGCCGATATCCAATGCTTCACCCTGTGCTTCTACCCGATCAATACAGCGCTCCGCGTTTTCGAACCTGAACAGCATTTCGTCAATTTTATCATCGTGTATATGCTTCCGTGCCGTCAATTGAGACGACGCTGTCTTGTGGCGTATGACGATACTGCGCTGGCGCGTCTTCGCATCGTTCAACTTACCCTGTAATTGGGAAATGTCCGAATTGAATTTTTCCAGCTGCTTATCGAGCAATGTTGTTTCATTTTCGATCTGCTCAGATTCATCGATCAGTGCCTGTTTCTCTGCCAGTGCGGCCCGAGCCAGATCTTCCCGGCCCTGGCGGATGGCCAATTCTGCTCTTTTTCCCCATTCGTTTTGCTCGCGTGTCAGGAAATCTGCGTAACGGCGTTGCTCTTTCTGGTCAGCGATACACTTGGCAGCAGCAGAGCGGATCTCTACCAGGGTGTCTTCCATTTCCTGGACCATCAGGCGGATAATTTTTTCCGGGTCTTCGGCTTTTTCCAGCAAAGAATTAATATTAGCATCGATTATATCGGTGAGCCTGGAAAAGATACTCATTGGGCGTACTCCTGTATTCAGTTCTGTGTCTTCTTTAATGCATGCATCGTGCCACTTTTTTTCAATCCGGTAAGTTAATGATTATTAACAATATAAACTCCCAAAATAGAGACTGTTGGGTAAAAACAAATAAAAAGCTGGTGAAATTTGCCAACAGATGGTTGAACTTGAAGGTTATTGCATAGTCTATTCCGTCGTCATTGCTGTTTTATACATGACATATCTTGGCTTGCTCATGTAGAATAGCCCCCTTTTATTGACCGGCAATGGGCCGGCGAAACAGAAAACCGCTGGAGGAAAACCCGATGCGATCCAGATTCGCGCTATCAATTTTATTCATGCTGGCCGCAGGCACTGCACTGGCCCAAGACGTGACATCAGAAAAAGGCAAGCTCAGCTATGCCGTTGGCTGGGACATCGGTGCTGATATCAGGCGGCGTGGCGATGCAGATAACGACACTGAGTTCGATGTGGAATCACTCATCGCTGCCATTCGTGACAACGTGGCAGAAAAAGAGCCCCAGGTCAGTGGTGCTGAGATGAAAACACTATTGACCGCATTGCAGGAAAAAGTTCGTGCCGAACAGGTTGAACAGTTCCGTAAATTATCTGAAGAAAACCAGGCAAAGAGTGAGGCTTTCCTGCAGGCAAATCTGTCTAAGACAGGTATTGTAGAACTTCCAAGTGGGATCCAGTACCGTATTATTGAAGAGGGCGAAGGCCTACGCCCTAATATGGATAGCAAAGTAAGTGTGCACTATCGCGGCTCAAAACTGGATGGACGTGAGTTTGATAGTTCATTTGCCCGAGGAACACCAGAAGAGTTTACCGTAAATGCTGTTCTGAAAGGCTGGCAGGAAGTATTGCCATTGATGAAGCAGGGCTCAACTTGGCAGATTTTCGTTCCGCCAGAGTTGGCGTTCGGTACCAGGGGCAACCCACCGGTAGGCCCGAATGAGGCGCTGATGTTTGACCTCAAACTGGTTGAACTTCTCAAATAGTACACCGTTAGTAATAACCGGACAGCGGTCGCTGTCCGGTTTTCGTTTGCAAAGTTGATGCCATCTGATATTCACAGCGCGATTTTGTCTGCCGTTTCACCCTTTGAACAGGGGGTAGTTGGTTTAGATATTAAGGCACTGCGTCAATCCGGTGGACTTCCATTGCGGCCAAATCGCACCGCAGCCGTTCTGGTTCCAATTCTTGATAAACCAGAGCCGGAAATCATACTAACCCTCCGCTCCAAGTCGCTGGCTCAGCATGCCGGGCAGGTCAGCTTTCCCGGTGGTGCGGTTGACCCGGGTGATCGCTCTGCTATTTCTACCGCCTTGCGTGAGGCAGAAGAAGAGATTGGCCTGGCCCACTCACAGGTGTCACCGTTGGGGTTTATTGACCGTCTGGATACCATTTCTGATTATCGCGTTTTGCCAGTTGTCGGTTTGGTGACACCGCCTTTTATTTGGCAACCTGACCAGCGGGAAGTCGCAGAAGTGTTTACCGTTCCGCTAAAATTGGCCATCAACCCGGATGAATATACCCAGGAAACACTCACTCGTGGGCATCAGACCATGGTCATTTCATCACTGTACTGGCAAGGACACAAAATCTGGGGTGTAACAGCAGCCATTTTGCTCAATCTCGGCACACGCATGTCAGGTTCAAGTTGAGCTTCGTTATGACTCGGAAATTATTGATATCAGCAAAAAGTTTGCGTGATTTGCTTCAGGATGAGAATTGCATCATATTTGATTGTCGGTTCAACCTGCTTGAGCCCGATGCCGGCTTTGCTTCTTACCTTCAAGCACATATCCCCGGTGCAGTTTATGCCCACCTTGATCGTGACCTTGCCGGTCAGTTAAGCGGACAGAGCGGTCGACATCCGTTACCGGATGTTGACAACTTTGCAGGTTTTTTGGGGCGCTCAGGTTGGTGTCCGGGAAAACTGCTGGTGGCCTATGATGATGTGGGGGGTGCTATAGCCGCCCGGCTATGGTGGCTGCTGAAATATTTTGGCCAGAAGCGCGCAGCATTGCTCGATGGGGGGGTTCCTGCTTGGCGGGCCGCAGGTTTTGCAACAGAATGTGGCGAAACTCACACTCAATCCAGGACACCGGCAAACTTGAATGCCCGCAATGAACTGGTTACAAGCACGGTGGAGCTTATTGAGGGCCTGGGTAGAAGAAACATCACCTTGGTTGATGCGCGCGCCCGCGCTCGTTTTGCCGGGGAAACCGAACCAATTGATTCAGTGGCAGGTCATATACCCGGCGCGGTTAATTATCCCTTTAGTTTGAATCTTGATGCTGCTGACAAGTTCAGAACGCCAGAAGAAATTCGCAGTGGGCTTGCGAATCTGGATGCAGATCGCGAGACAGCAGGACGGGTGCACATGTGTGGTTCGGGGGTAACGGCCTGTCACAATCTGTTTGCCACCGGGCTGGCAGGACTGCCAGATGCGCAGCTATATGTGGGTTCATGGAGTGAATGGATACAAGATCCATTCAGGCCGGTAAGTCATGGGGTTGGCGAGCTTTCTCACTAGTTCGTTAGCTACAGGGTATTTTCTTTGTGGTGCTGCCGGGATTTATTGCTTGTTTTTGAGCTGCTCCACCAGTGTATGCATAACTTTTTGTGTTGCGTCTGAAAACCAGCTATCCACAAAATCCGCCACACCTTCATCCGCATAGGTAGCAAAAGCCTGATTTAATCTTGCGCGCGCTATTACCCGGTTCCCGAGCATAGAATGTTGCGGCAGAGCCAGTAATTTCTCACACCATTGAACGGCGTGTTCAAGCGTAGCAGTGTAGCTTGTTTCCAGCGCATCAACCAAACCGGCTTTACAGGCATCCTCGGGGCTGATCAGGGTGCCGGAGACCAGCATTTGCTCTGCCATCCGTGTACCGACCAGGTGAGCCATGGCTTGGTGTAGCACTGGCGGTATGACCAGGCCAACCCTGGTTTCATTCAAGCCAATACGGTAGTCCCCACGGCTCATTACCCGATAATCACACATCAGGCAAATTACCCCTCCGCCTGCCGGGGAATGGCCGGTGATAGCTGCGGCTACCGGTACGGGTGATGCCGCCACAGCGTGCAGTAGTTCAAAGAATGCAAGCCAGAATTCGGTCATGCCTCCCCGATCGAGTTCCAGCAGGTCGACCACGTCCAGACCGGCAGAGAAGAGCCCCTCCCGGCCGGAAATCACGATCGCTGCAGAATCTGCTGCAGCTTCATGCAAAGACCTGGTCAGTAAACTAACCAATTCCGGATTGAGCGCGTTGACTGGTGGTCTTGCCATCCGTATTTCACGTACTTTGCCATGTTGAATTATTTCGAGCATAACGATTCCTGTTCAGTAGCAATTTCGTATTGAATAGCTTCTAGCAGTAAGGCGTGCTGGTCCTGATATAGCCGTAGAGTATTGCTATGATATTAGCCATTATGCCGACTTTCTGCGGAGTGTAGCCCGGCGTGAAAAAAACTTTTGCAGGTATTGGCCAGTATGTGAGTGTTCAATATTGGCGAGTTGCTCTGGTGTGCCCGTGGCAATTATTTCGCCACCGCGGTCTCCACCTTCCGGACCCAGGTCAATAACCCAGTCCGCAGTTTTGATGACGTCAAGATTGTGCTCGATAACTACTACGGTGTTACCGTGGTCGCGCAAGCGGTGCAATACTTGGAGCAATTGTCGAATATCGTGAAAGTGTAAGCCCGTGGTGGGTTCATCGAGTATATACAGAGTCTGCCCCGTATCACGTTTGGATAATTCCCTGGCCAGCTTGATGCGTTGGGCCTCACCACCAGATAGGGTTGTGGCGCTTTGGCCCAGCGTAATATAAGACAGCCCTACATCCATCAGGGTTTGCAGTTTGCGCGCGATCATCGGCACCGGCGCGAAAAATTCCAACGCATCTTCTACCGTCATGGCCAGCACCTGCTGGATATTTTTACCTTTGTAATGAACTGAAAGGGATTCACGGTTATAACGCTTACCGTGACAGACATCACAAGGTACATAAATATCCGGCAAGAAATGCATTTCTACACGGATAAGCCCGTCACCCCGGCAGGCTTCACAACGCCCGCCTTTTACATTAAAGCTGAACCGCCCTGGCTTGTAGCCACGGGAGCGAGCCTCCTGGGTGCTGGAAAACAATTCCCGTATCGGGGTGAATAGACCGGTATAGGTTGCCGGGTTGGAACGGGGTGTACGGCCAATTGGTGATTGGTCTATATCTACGACCTTGTCGAACAGTTGCGTATTTTCTGCATCTTCATATGGCGCTGGCTCGGCGCTGGAATCGTACAGTTCCCGCGCCATCAACCGATGCAACGTGTCATTGATAAGGGTTGATTTGCCGGAGCCGGAAACCCCTGTCACACAGGTGAACAGACCGGCTGGTATTTCTACAGTGACATTTTTCAAATTATTACCGCTGGCGCCGATCAGTTTAAGTACCTGTTGAGGGTCTGCCACCGCACGTCTGGCCGGTATTTCGATTTCCAGCCTGCCGGACAGATACTTGCCGGTGAGTGTTGCATCGCTGGTGACCAGGTTCTGGGGTTGGCCGCTGAAAACCACCTCGCCGCCATGCACGCCTGCACCTGGGCCCATATCAACAACGAAGTCTGCCTTACGGATAGCCCCTTCATCATGCTCTACCACAATGACGGTGTTGCCGAGATCCCGTAAGCGGGTCAGGGTGGATAGCAGGCGGTCGTTATCTCGCTGGTGCAAGCCGATTGAAGGTTCATCGAGTACATACATCACACCAACCAGGCCGGCGCCGATCTGGCTGGCCAGGCGGATGCGTTGCGCTTCACCACCGGATAAAGTGCCGGCCTTGCGGTCAAGTGTCAGGTAGCCCAGGCCAACATTGACGAGGAACTGTAAACGGGTGTGGATCTCTTTAACTATTTTCGCGGCAATTTCTCCCTTATTGCCAGCTAAGGTCAGTTGCTTGAAAAATTTCAGACAGGCCAGTATTGGCCATGCCGTAATGGTTGGCAGGTTGGTGTCTGCGACAAATACATGCCGGGCCGGACGGTTCAAGCGCTGGCCATGACAGGCCGGGCAGGGTTCTCGAGAAATGTATTTGGATAATTCTTCCCGCACGATACGCGCATCAGTTTCCCGAAACCGGCGTTCCAGGTTGGGGATTACACCAGCAAAAGGGTGGCGGCGTTTTTGCGTGCTACTTTCTCCAAAATAAGTGAATTCGATGATTTCATCACCACTGCCATAAAGAACGATGTCACGATGTTGCTTTGACAACTTATCGAATGGGGTTTCTATGTCAAACCCGTAATGGGCTGACAAAGCCTTGATGATTTGAAAATAATAGGCGTTACGCCGGTCCCAGCCCCGCACGGCACCACCGGCCAGGCTGACATGTGGATTGCTGACAACGCGCTTGGGGTCAAAAAACTGGCTGGTGCCAAGTCCATCGCATTTGGGGCAGGCACCATTGGGGTTGTTGAAGGAGAACATGCGTGGTTCAACTTCCTGCAGACTGTACTCACAATGCACGCAGGAATAACGGGAACTCAATAGTTTCTCCGCCATGTCGTCTTCAGCATCCATTGGCGACAGGAGTGCCAGCCCTTCAGAAAGCAACAAGGCGGTTTCAAATGATTCGGCGAGCCGTTGTCTCAGATCGGGCCGTACTTTGAAACGGTCAATGACGACTTCAATCGTGTGCTTGCGGCGTAACTCAAGCGCGGGCACTGCATCAATCGGGTAGACCCGGCCATCAACCCGAACCCGGACATAGCCTTGCGCCTGTAACTCATGGAATAACTGTGCATACTCAC
>CAYZLS010000043.1:0-9814 GCA_964479355.1 uncultured Wenzhouxiangellaceae bacterium
TGTTTACCGTAGCTCTGGTCTGGTGGGGTGTGCGCAAAGGATATTTTCCGGAGACCGATGATGACCAGTCGATTGAATCGCAGATCAAGGCGATGGGCAAAAAAAGCGGTCTAAAGACAATCATCCACAAAGCCTGCTGCAAAAAAAGTGGGCAAAATTTGGCTGTGGATTTTATGGAGTTACCGCTTTTTTCACCTACATTGTTATCGAAGTAAAAGAGCTGATTGCCATGGTCATGAACTTTGGTGGTTTCATCAGTTTTCTCAAGCAACTGGATCTGGGTGTCATCATTGGATTTTTATTGAATCACTGATCAATTTCATAGCTGCCATGGTTTGGCCTGTGTACTGGATGAATCGCATTGCCTCGGACCAGATGTGGTTGTTGATTGTAGTCGCCTATGCAGCCTACTGGTTGGGTATCAAGCTGGCGCAGCAACTGAACTCAATGCGTCGCTAGGGAAAGTGTTGATCAGGCGTTTTTTCAACCAGTACTCGTGAGCCGCTGTGGGGGTGTACCACCTCCCTTCAGGACACGTCGTGAACCCCCCCTACTTTTTCTTGGCTCTGGGGTGTGCTTTGTCATACACCTTGGCGAGGTGTTGGAAGTCGAGGTGGGTGTAGACTTGGGTGGTGGAAATATCGGCGTGGCCCAGTAATTCCTGAACTGCCCGCAAGTTGCCGGATGATTCCAGCATGTGGCTGGCGAAACTGTGCCTGAGCAGATGTGGGTAGATGTTTTGTGGCAAGCCCTGGCGTTTGGCCCAATACCGTATCCGCGCCTGTATGCTGCGTGTTGCCAGCGGGTTTCCCTGACGGCTGACAAAAATATGCGGCTGTTCGAATGAGGTAAATTGACTGCGTACTTTACGCCATTCAAGCAGTGCCTCTGCTGCCATGCGTCCGACCGGTACCATGCGGCTGCGATTTCCTTTGCCAACCACCGTCAGCATACCTGATGGCAAATCGATTTGTTCCCAGTGCAGGCCGGCTAGTTCGGATAATCGCAGTCCGGAGGAATAAAACAGCTCCATGATGGCCTTGTCGCGGATGGCCAGCGGGGTATCGCAGGGTATATCCAGCAGCTGGCTGATGCTGTCAACATCTAGGGTTACAGGTAGGTGGCGTGGGTTTTTGGGCGCTCTGACCTGGGTGGCAGGGTTGTTCCGGGCAATGCCCTCACGCAACATCCAGCGATAAAAACTGCGGATGGCGGATAACATGCGCTGTAAAGATTTTCCACCCAATCCCCGGCGGTGTTGTTGGGCAATGAGTGCGCGAATATGGTGTTGGGTAACCTGCGTAGCCTGGCTGATTTGTTCTGTTGCAAGAAACCGCAAAAGCTGATCCAGGTCGCGGTGGTAGGCCTTGATGGTGCGGGCGGACAAGCCCCGCTCACCCTGCAGGTAGGTAAGGAAGTTGTTGAGGTTTTCTTTCATGCTCCCGTTTAGGCAGCTAACAGCACTTCTCTAAGCCGAACGGCGGTGTTCTTCGCGTGCTTCAAGTGCCAGCCGACTGGTAACCACACCGGCTAGCAGATCAAGAAACAGAGTACCCATACCATGATAAAATCGTGCCGGGTCACTGCTGCCAATGGCCAGCAGGCCATCTTCACCCATGGGTACCAGCGCAGTTGACTGTGCCCACTGACCGCGGGATGCAAAAAGATAATCACGTTTATTGCTGTTAAGACGGCCACATACGCTGATGCTTTTTTCAAGTTGATCCTGGAATTGCTGTAATTCCGGATCATCGCGATGCACTTGAAAAATCGGGGTGGTTGGGCTTGCTTCGACTTCAAGGTCAAACAGCGTGATGTTGATGATATCCGCGTTGAATTCGCTAAGCAGAGCTTCACTCAGCCGGTCAAAAAAAGCTGGCAGGTCACGGATTGCCATTAATTCCAGGGTTAGCTGATGCAATCGCGTCATGAGTTTTTCGTTGTCTGAGGCGGCTTGTGTCAACTGGTTTAATCGTTGTTCCAGGCCTTCATTCTGGCTACGCAGGTATTGCACCTGCTTTTCAATCAATGAAGCCGCTGAACCGCTGGCGTGGCTTAGCTCCAGATCCTTTAGCAAACCGGGTTCCTGTTCCAGAAAATTTGGATTCTGGCGCAGAAATTCAGTTACGATATCTTCAATCGACCCAATCTCGTCACTCATGCCAATATCCCTTTAAAAACGTGAGTTGCAGACCCCACCATGATGACGGGATTCTCCCCTCCCGTCCACTTTATTCTAAGCACTCCACCCGCCTGGGCCACTTTGACAGTACTGCTCACCAGATCGGCTCGACTCAGAATACTTACCGCGGCACAGGCCCCCGAGCCACAGGCGAGCGTTTCGGTAGCGCCGCGTTCATACACAAGCAGCCGGATATTATTTCGATCGATGATTTGGGTAAAACCCACATTACAGCCCTGGGGAAAGGCAGGGTGCGCACTGATCATTGCACCTAACTTACCCACATCAACGCCCTCAAGGTCATCAACCTGCAGTAGTGCATGTGGGTTACCCATTGAAACGATACCCAGGCGGTAATTTTGGCGGTCAACTTCCAAGTCATACCAACCGTCTTTTTGCTTGAGTGTGGTAGGCACCCTGGCAGGTTCAAACGCAGGTCTGCCCATATCCACCTGCACCTGCCCCCCAGCCAGGCACTCGACTGTGACTACGCCCACCGGGCTGCCCAGCAAAAATGGGGCGGCAGATACCTCAGCATTCATTTGTAAATACAGGCCCAGGCAACGAACACCGTTGCCACATTGTTCTGCACGGCTGCCGTCGGCATTCCAGACTTCGAAAGACGCTAATTGATCCGGGCTGGCAGGCTCAAGCAATACCAGTACCTGGTCGCAGCCAATACCCGTGTGCCGGTCGGCCAGTTGGGCTGCCGTATCAGAGCCGATAGGGAATTGTTGCTCACGTAAATCCAGCAGGACAAAGTCATTTCCTGTTCCTTGCATTTTGTGGAATACGACAGCCATGTTTGCTTATCGGGACGCAGCTCCTGGTTTATTGTTCATCCACGTCGTCTTTTTTATTTTCTTTTGTATCAGTACCCTGCTCGCTGGTGGCTGAAGTCGTTGGTTGCTTATCTGGAAGATAGAGTGGGCCTTTGAAACCGCAGGCTTCCAGTAAGCAGATGAAGAGCAGAAAAAGCAATGCAGAACGTATTGGCGCGGCAGTTTGCATCGGTACATTAATCCCGTTAAATGAAGCCTGAATGACTGCTACACTATACGCCATGGACAAGTGTAAATCAGCACCTGATCGGGGTGGCACAGGCCTGCTGGAGTGCGTCGAAACATGGCTTCTGGATACCTCGAAAAAACCTGATGATCAGATGATCTGTATGCCGTTCTTAATACCGAATACAGGATTGCTGGTATAAAAAATGCTGATTAGAATCGCAACCCGAAAAAGCGCCCTGGCCTTGTGGCAGGCAAGGCATGTGCAGTCACTATTGCAGGAGGCGTACACGGATATAGAGATTAAACTGGTACCAATCGTCACTGAGGGCGACCGTATCCTTGACCGTCCGTTGGCGGAAATTAGTGGTAAGGGTCTGTTTTTAAAAGAATTGGAGCATGCCTTGCTTGATGGCGTAGCCGACCTGGCGGTACATTCGATGAAAGATGTACCAACCGAGATGGCTGCGGGATTGGTGCTTGATGTGGTGTTGCCAAGGGCCAATCCATATGATGCCCTAGTGAGTCGTTCGGGTGTGCTGCTGGCAGACTTGCCGGTCGGAGCCAGGATTGGGACTTCAAGCTTGCGTAGGCAATCTCAACTTTTGTCGTTGCGGCCTGATCTCGAGGTTAATGATCTGCGTGGCAATGTAGACACACGGCTGAGAAAACTGGATGAGGGACAGTATGATGCAATCATCCTCGCCTGTGCCGGGCTTGAGCGTTTGGGCCTGGGCAAACGCATTACCGAAGTGCTGCCGCCGCCGCACTGGCTGCCCGCATCAACCCAGGGGATCATTGGGCTGCAATGCCGGCAAGATGATGAGTTAACGCGCACATCGATCCAGCCGCTGGCAGACCAGGACGCCGGCGTGGTCGCCAGCGCTGAAAGAACAGTGGCACGAGTGCTCGAAGCTACCTGCCAGGTGCCTCTGGCTGTTCACGCAGTGCTTACTGGTGGCCGGGTCATACTCAGTGCTGTGGTGAGCACAGTGGATGGCAAACAGGCGATTAGGGCGGGTGGCGAGGCCGCTGCGAGTGCAGCAGTCGCGCTGGCGGAACAAGTGGCGGCAGACCTTTTGGCTAAGGGTGCCGACCGCATCATCGCTGATTTGTAGGGCACAGGCCCGATGCCGTTAACGCACGTGTTAATCACCCGTCCGCTCGAAGCCTCTTTGCAACTGGCGGAGATGTTGCAAGACCCACTGGCCGGCCAACAGTTAAAAGCCATCGTTATGCCACTCTATCGTTTTACAGCGCTCCAACCCCCGCAGAAAATGCAGGCCGCATGGTCAGGATCGACGGGCCGCAAACTGGCTATTTTTACCAGCCCCAGAGCAGTTCAGTATGGACTTACCTGGCTTGGTTCTGAGAAATTAAAGCGGCTGGAGTTTGCTACCATAGGCCCGGCTACGCGGGCTCAACTTGAATCCGCTGGCCATGCAAACCATTTGCAGGCAGCCACGGGTTTTACCAGCGAAGACCTGCTGCAAATGCCGGCTTTGGCCAAAGCGCCTGGTGAAGTGGTTATTTTTTGTGCGCCAGGTGGCCGTCAAACTCTGGCTGAGGGTCTTGAGGCATTGGGCTGGAGCGTGAACAGTGCAATGGTTTATGAGCGTGTGGCCTTGCAACCTGAACCAGATCAGGTTGAATATTTGCTTACTGCACCCAGTCTACTCAGCTTATGGACCAGCGTGTCGGCACTTGAGTTGGCTGAAAAGAACCTGCCGTTGGCGGCCTGGGAAAAAATACTGCAGGCTCCGGCACTGGCGATTTCCGCTCGCATACAGCATCATTTACAACAATGCCATGGCAGGCAGGTACTACTGGCAGATGGCCCCGGCAACCGGGAATTGCTAAGCTCCATTGAAAGGATTATTTACCCGCAAGCCAAGCTTTGAAAACGGGTTGAGCAAAGATGGAAAAAACACAAGTGAATGACGAGACTAATGCTGCTGCAGATGATGTGGTGGAGCAACATTTGGCCGCTAAAAAACCTGCTTCATCCGGCCGGGGAATCGCTATGTTGGCACTGTTGCTGGCACTGGCAGCAAGTGGTTGGTCAGCCTGGCAATGGTGGCAGCAACGAACTGCAGGGCCGGTAGTACAGGTGCAGCACGAAGCCATACAGAAATTACAGCTTGCCCAGCAAGATTTTACCAGCGCATTGGCAGCCTATGAAACCCGCCTGAGTGCAGCCGGTACGCCGGTAGATCCGCTTGAGTTCTCTCGTCTTGGCGAGCGCTTCAAAGTGTTTCAAACCCAACTTGAGACTGCGCGTAGCGTGACGGCTGAGCAGCAGGCCACAGTGGGTACATTACAGGGTGCTACCCGCTCCCTGGAGCAACGTGCCTCGGTTCTTGAATCCGGGTTAATTACCCTTGCGGCACGGAGCCAGAACAGCAGTGCTGAGCTTGATCTCGCGGAGATTGATTTCCTGTTGCGCACGGCCAGTGAACGGTTGCAATTGTTTGCTGATCCAGAGGCGGCGGAGTTGGCACTGCAGGCAGCTGATGTGCAAATTGAGGCCCTGAACGACCCAATGTTCTTAAGTGTTCGCCAGGGTATTGCCGTGGCCCGTCAGGCCCTGGCCACGGTCCCGCGGGTAGACCACCTGCAACTATCAGCACAGCTCAGTGCTATGCAGACAGAAATTCCTGCGCTGCCGTTTTACGGTGAGGTCGCACCGCTGCCGGAGTCGGAACTTCCCGTTGATGCCGGGTGGTGGCAAAGCCTGAAGCAGACGCTGTCTTCTCTGGTCACGGTCAGGAGACAGGTTGCTGATGGCCCTCCCCTGTTAAGCCTTGATGACAAGGACTACCTGCGCCAGGGTTTGTGGCTACAACTTGAATCTGCCCGTCTGGCCCTGATGCGCAGCGATGCCGGCGCTTATACCAGCTCCTTGGCTCGGGTGAGTGCTACCGTCACACAATTTTTCCAACCCGGCTCTGCATCGGTTGAGGCTTTGGCAGTGCAGTTAACACAACTGCGACAGGTAAATATTGCAGCTGAAATGCCTGACATCAGTGCGTCATGGAGACAATTAAGGCAATTACGTGATAGTCGCAGGTTGCTAAATTCTGCTACTCCTCTCGAAGCCGTGGATGGCAGCTAATGAAGCGTAGCTTTTACCTGTTGTTGATACTGGTTTTATTGCTGGTGGCCAGTGCCCTAGCACCGGCATTTAAATCAGACCCGAGCCACGTGTTGATAAATTTCGGAGCTTGGACCATCGAAACCAGCGTACTGGTTTTGGCGACGGCTTTTCTTGTCTTGTGGTTTACGCTGCAGTTGGTTGTCTGGTTGTGGCGCATGCCGGTGAGGGCAGCCCACAGATTAGGTGAGCAACGCGCATTCAAGCAACTTGAAAAAGGCCTGCTGGCATTGACCGAGGGTGACTGGGGTGCTGCGGCAAAAGCGCTGGAAAAATCCGCCAGTGTCCATGGCAGAAGCACGGCGCATTATCTGGCAGCAGCACAGGCAGCGGATAGTCAGGATGCCCATGAGCAGCGCGAATTCTACCTGGAACAGGCTGATGGTGGTAGCCAAAAAAAACGTTTCCTGGTCGAACTGACCCGGGCCCGTATGTTGATGGCCAATGCCAGTCGGGTGGCGGCGTTGCTCGTTTTGGAGGAATTACACAAACGCCGCCAAAAACACCCCCAGGTGTTGGAACTGTTGTCGCGTTGTTATCGTGAGCTGGGGAAATGGGATGAACTGCAGAAATTGTTGCCGGCCCTTAAAAAAGCAGATGTGCTGAATGAGGACCAATTGCAGGGGCTGCAGGAAGAAGTGGCACTGAACAAACTGCGGGCTGCTGAAAATGCAGCTGATCTGCAGACGGCCTGGAAAAAGCTACCGCGTGTCATGCGTTATCACGCATTGGTGGTCGAGGCTTTTGCCATAGCTGCAGCTAAACTGGAGCGGGCAGATCTGGCTGAGCCAGTGATCAGCGCCAGCTTGAAGCAGGAGTGGAAACCGGCGTTGGTTCTGCGCTACGGTGACCCGTCTGCAGACGATGGATCAAAGCGTCTCAAACAATGCGAAAAATGGCTGAAGCAGCACTCTAATGATAGCAGTTTGCATCTTGCCCTGGGTCGCTTGTGTGCTGGCGAATTATTGTGGGGTAAGGCCCGTGAACATCTGGTCAGAAGCCTTGAGTTGGAGGCCAGCAGCTTCGGCTACGATGCGCTTGGCCAGTTACTTGAGCACCAAGGTGAGTTTGAAGCTGCGACAGCCTGTTACCGCAATGCCTTGCGCATGAACCAGGGTCAGGTGCCATTGCCCCTGCCAATGGATATTGCCCGGCTGTCAGCACCCTAGCCCGAACATTACGCTTAGTGAAATGTCCGGGTTAGAGGTTTGGGCTGGCTCTGGCCAATAACCTGACCGGCACATCCAGCCCGAACTCGAAAGAATCAAAAAATATCCGTTGCGGTTCCGCGCTGTTTGCTGCAAATGCCGTGCGGGCTATATCGATCATTGCCGGCGGGCCACTAATGTAGATGTCAAAACCGGCAAGGTTCGGGTATTACTGCAGTACTGCCACATGCACAAAACCCTAGAAGCTGTCAGTCCGCCTAGCGTCATAGTGCTCAGATATGGCACAGGAAAACTGAATATGGGCGTTTTGTTCCGCCCAGCTTTGGGCTAACTCCAGCATGTAAAGATCGATGCTTTCGTCCATCCCCCAAAAAAGATGCAGCGGCCGTTAGTCATGGTGTTCCAGCAGGTCTTCAAGCATGGATTTCAATGGTGCAAAACCTGTGCCTCCGCCCATCAGTATCAGTGGCCGTTCAGTGTCATCATGGCGGATAAAAAAAGTGCCCAGCGGTCTTTCCAGGCGCAGGATATCGCCCATTTGCAATTCATTGAAGACCCAACTGGTGAAGTTACTACCTTCGACATGCCGGATATGCAGTTAGATCTCGTCTTCAAGATACGGTGGGCTAGCGATGGAAAAGGCCCGTCGTTTGCCTTCTGGCAACAGAACATCCACGTACTGTCCGGCCAGGAACTGTAACCGTTGGGCAGTGGGCAGCTTGATTTTGATGCCCATCACAGCAGGTGACAACAGGTTTTTTCGATTACTCGTGCCGGCATTTTGCGTACCTAGATATCCCGCACAGCCTCAATTTCACGGGCGTGGATAAGCAGGTCTTCGGTGGGTTCCGCCTGACAAAACAGGACACAACCCGTGTCAATTTCAGCCTGGCTGAGTGCCTGTGGCGGATGGAACGGGTAGCGCACATTGCCGCTTTCAAGCCGGCCCAAGCAACTGCCACAGGTGCCGTTTTTGCAACTATAGGGCAGCAAAACGCCCTGGCGTAAGGCGCCGGTTAAGACTGACTCACCTTCGTTGACTGTGAAGGTCACGCCAGTGCTGATAATTTTTACCTGGTATTGCTGCATTTGCGGTATTGTCGCTTACATTAGAAACACTATGCTAACCTTGCCGCCACTTTGCTTAACGGAGAAAACATCATACATGAACCAGTGCTGCGGTAATTTTATCTGATCATGATTCGAGTAATAACTTCAATCCTGCGATTTGTGTTTCGCTCTACCTTGCTTGCACTGTTCATTGGCCTGTTGCTTGTACCCTTCCTGTGGTTGGCTAACTATTATCAAGGCCTTGCTACCGAACAAAGCTTGCGCAAGACCAATACAATTAAGAAGCGCCTGACGCGTTGCTTGTTATGGTTTTTCGGGATAAATATCAATGTGAGAGGACTACCGGCAGATGCACCGCTTCTGGTTGCTGCCAATCATATTTCCTGGCTGGATATCCTTGTGTTGCACAGCGTTCGAACGATGGGTTTTGTGGCGAAAGCTGAAATTGACAACTGGCCTTTATTCAGTCTGATAGCGCGAACCGGTGGCACAATTTTCCATCAGCGTGGCAGCCACGGCTCTGCAACTGATGTAATTGCCACCATGGTGGCAAGACTGAAGCAGGGGCAACGGGTCGCTGTTTTCCCAGAAGGAGGTATTGTGCCCGGTACATCAGTACGGGTGTTTCATGCCCGTATGTTCCGTGCTGCAGTGGAGGCAGAATGCCCGGTTCAACCAGTGATGGTCCGTTACCTGGTCAATGGCTGCAGGGATGGTGGGATTCAGTTTCGAGAAGGTGAGAACCTGATGCGCAATATCGGGCGCCTGCTGGCCCGGCCAGGAGCAGAAGCAGATGTAAATTTTTTACCGCTGATCGACGCTACCGAAAAACCCCGACGTGCACTGGCGGAAGCGGCAAGGGCTGCGATCATGAGCAGTTATGATGACTAGCCCGCATATTTCATCACCCATAACTACCCAGTCATTTCTGTCAGCCATTGGTTTGCGCAATCCGCATACGCAATCGCTGTTCAATAGCAGTGGCTACCGTCGTCGACTGGTCTGCAAACGCTCAAAGTCACTATTGACCGCAGAACAGGACTGGATAGTCGATGGTGGCAACGTAGTGCGTTTACAGGGCCATTACTCACCCGGCGGCAGCTGGGGCCAGTCGCTGAAAACGACCGGATCCATGCCCGCAGCCGGCGCTTCACCCTTTGTTACTGAAGTTGCCAGCTGATGTGCGGCACATTGCCGGTGTGCCAGACCACGATACTCCATGGCAGCGTCT
>CAYZLS010000043.1:9824-10187 GCA_964479355.1 uncultured Wenzhouxiangellaceae bacterium
AGGTTCCGGTCGGGAGCGACTGTTAAGTGCACTGAATCAACATACCCTGCTGCAGCAATTACCGGTTGAGCCAGCACAGCAGGCACGTCGCAGGGACAGGCTCATGGGAAAATGGGTACGAACGCACTGGCTGGCCTCAGCGAGGCCAATATCGTTATGGGTCGTCGAAATTACTGGCGGGCTGCGGGTGGGAGCGGTAAGGAGCCAGCAGATCAAGGGGTGTTGGACGGTCAGTGGTTGTGTGCTGAAATATTACCGATCATTGCACGGTATTTCCCGGGCACAGCCGTAGTTATGCTTGGCCGGGAGCCACGGGATATGGTGCTTGCCTAGCTGCAATCGGGCTACCAGGACCTGCAATCA
>CAYZLS010000044.1:0-7591 GCA_964479355.1 uncultured Wenzhouxiangellaceae bacterium
GAATCCCAAATCAATCATACAAAGAGAGAACGATGGCGGCATGGCCACACCTTCGTATTACGAAGGATTCCAAGACAAAGTAGTGCACATCAAAAATGATTTTATTGAATTTCTCAATACAGCAAAAACGCAGGAAAAGACTGTTATCGGGTATGGAGCTGCAGCCAAAGGCAATACCCTCATCAACTATGCCGGAATCAATCATGAATTAATCCCGTTTGTCGTAGACAAGAACCCAGCAAAACAGGGCAAATTTTTACCAGGCAGCAGAATACCCATTAAAGATCCAAGTGAAATAGAACAATTAAAGCCAGATTACGTCGTCATACTCCCATGGAATATTGCCGATGAAGTAAAATTACAGCTTAGCCATATTAAGAAGTGGGGCGCACAATTCGTTACTGCCATTCCAGAGATTAAAATTACCTAGCCTCAAACCGATCGTTAAGACTTCTCAGCTTGGCAACATTCGCCCAAAATTCCATAGGCTCATAATCAGGGTAGGGGTAATAACCAAGATTTAACTCCATCTGTGACCCTTTTTCTTTTAGCCACAATTGAACCAAATCCCGGACGGTAGTCGGCTCACCCGACGCTATATTCACTATGCCTACGTCCTCCTTCAACAATGCAAGCGATACAATTTTCTCTGCCACAAGATTGACGGGCAAAAAATCGCGAACCTGTTCCCCTCCTGACATATTGAATACCTTGTCACCGCGCTCGATAGCTTGATGCAACAGAGTATAAAGAGAACTCTCCGATTGTCCTTCACCATATAAGTAAAACAAACGGCCCCAAGTCAGAGCAAAGGAAGTGCGCTCTTGTAACAGCTCCAATTTCTTTCGCAGCTGATCTTTTGCCTGACCATATGGGTTATCAGGAACCGTTTCTGTTATTTCACACAACGATCCAGACTGCATACCGTATTCGAAGCATGTCCCCGCAACAAACAATGAAGACAAACCCGCTGAAACTAAATTTTCTAAAAAATGATACTGCGAAGGCAACTCTACCTCTAGATGATGATCAGATTTATAATTCGGCAAACCGCCCCAGGCCAAATGAATAAGGGTATCAGGCCGACCCATCAGATCATAAGCATTCTCAGATGAGTTTAAAACATCGAGCTGAACACATTCCACATTGTCAGAAAACAATTTTCCAGAAACGCAGCCCCTCGTAATTGCAACTATTTCTACATTATGCCGCTGAAGAGATTGAAGTACATATCTCCCAATAAAACCTGTTGCCCCTGTAATCGCCACTTTCATTTACAAATAGATGAAATCGAACATATACTCTTTTGACAATATTGGATTACTATAATGTATTCCTACTTGCATAAATATCAATAAACTGGACTTTAATAACCCTGTTTTAACATTACCTATCGCAAATCATATGAAGCTAGTAATTGACACAGATAATAATACCATTTTGACATCCGATAATGGCAACGAAAGCTCAAGCGAGCTTTATTCAACAGATGGATTCAACACCTTGTCTGACCTGTGGTTAAAAGTGGGATGGAATGAAAAGTACCCATACTGCTTCTCGTGGATGGGACGACCCATCATTCAAAATCCAGAGGATATGGTTCGAACTCAGGAAGTAATATACCGACTAAGACCTGACGTCATCATTGAAACTGGAGTCGCACATGGCGGTTCACTTATTTATTATGCAAGCCTAATGAAAGCATCCGGAATCGACGGGAAAATCATTGGGGTTGATATTGAAATTCGACCTCACAATAGAAAAGCGATCGAAGCGCATGAAATGTTTCCATACATCACACTAATCGAAGGAGGCTCAACAAATAAGAGCACCATCGATCAAGTTGAGGGTCTACTTGAAGACACAGACAAAACCGTACTTGTCATTCTAGACTCATGCCACTCAAAGGCACACGTTACGGCGGAACTTGAAGCTTACCATAGCTTCGTATCACCAGGATCATACATTGTAGCAACCGATGGCTCTATGCGTGATCTACACGATGTTCCTCGAGGGACTAAAGATTGGGTCTGGGATCACCCCGTCGCTGCTGCCGAAGAATTTGTAGAAACTAATTCAGCATTTTCAATAGAACAGCCGGAGTGGCCTTTCAATGAAAGCAAACTTCACAAGAATATTACTCACTGGCCAAGCGCTTGGATTCGAAAAACTACCTAGCTTACCGAACCATGCAGGCCGCAGTTGCCACAGCACCCGTCCGATTTTTGCATCCAAGGAAATAATGAGTTCTTACAAAGAGAAATCCGGCATCAATTTAAATCTGATTGCTTCAACATGCCTCTTCTAATCCTGGTTTCTGTTACTGACATAGGATTTACACTAAGAGTATGATCCAAAAGCCACAGTGATGGATGCAATTTTGCTTTATATGGTTAATTCAGAAATCTGAAAACTCCAAGCACGAGCCATACATGAGCAAAAGAACATGGTCATCTTATGCAGGCAAATCTACTGAACGCGTTTACTCAATATCACAAATCAAAACGCATAGGCATTCTATTTATAATTGCAATACATACTTACCTGCGATTTTGTCTGCGAAACAATTATAGCTTTGAAAACACAAGAGAAAATGCCACTCGTCAGCATCGGGTTCCCAGTATACAATGGGGCCCAATTCTTACGCCGTGCACTAGATTCGATTGTAACGCAGGATTACACCAATCTAGAAATTATTATTTCCGACAACGCATCAACGGACGAGACATTTCAGATCTGTCATGAATACGCCGAGAAGGACACTAGAATCAACTGCACCCAATTAAATGACAATATCGGAGCAACCAATAATCTAAATCGAGTAATTGCGCAGTCAACGGGTAAATATTTCATGCGCATGTCAGATGACGACGTTCGAGCTCCTTCTTATATATCTAAATGCGTCGCGTTACTAGAAGCCAACGACCAGGCCGTATTATCCCATTCCTACACAGGTGCTTTCTATGGAGAAATGGATAACGTCTTAAGCGTCCTGACTCACGACAGCATGGAAAATATTCATTCCCCCGGGAAGCGATTTGTTGAAGCAATCAAAAATTTGCCAGCAAGCGCTATAGACGGCATCATCAGAATGGAAACATTGAAGACTAAGGCCAGAGAAATGGGAGACTACATTTCCGCAGATATCGTTCTTACCGGAGAACTTTCTCTTCATGGTGAATTTGTTCAAGTACCCGAAATTCTTTTCTGGCGCTCTGGAAAAAAAGTACTACCCGGCCCTAAAGCCATTCACGGTATATACAAGATTGGCAAAAAACGAACAATGTTTCATTACCCATTTCTAACTTTGATTGCACAGCACATTAAAAGCATTTTTCGCTCACCGATACCAGCTACGACAAGACCGTTGCTCGTGATAGCATTACTTCTAAATGAAATGAAACTTGTCTTCGCAAAGCTTTTATTTCGAACAGGAACCGCGCTGTTTGCCTCTAACTGCCCAAATCTGCTAATCACAACGGCAGTAGCAATTGTAAATGGAAATCCAAATGTACGCTTGCAAAAACCATTCAATGAATTACCCCCTGCATTACTGCCGACCTGGAAACTCCTAAATCACCGTGATATGGACGCAGCTATCAGCCTGCAAGAGGCGCTAATCAAAAAGCATTTTCCAGCTACCGACCAATAAAACATGCATCAACAGCCACAACAATGGCCGTAAAAAACACATTCAAAAAATACGATAAATCGGGAGCGTACCATCATCAATTGATGACTTCGGACCCGTTTTATATAGCCAAAATCCACAAAGCCCTCTCATTTGTCACTGCCGGCGGGCTAGTATGCGATGTAGGCTGCGGAGACGGTGTCTTTCTGAAATATGCAAAGGCGGCAGGAGCCGACATGGTCGGGATCGACACCAGCGAAGAAGGCATAAAACTAGCAAAAGAATTTTCAGGTTGCGAAAACCTGCACATAGGATTTGCGCATGAATTGCCATTAGAGAACGATAGCACTGACTTGATTGTTATGATTGATGTTATCAATTACCTTGAGGATTACTCTGGAGCGATTAAGGAGGCAGCCAGAAAGTTGAAATCTGGCGGAAAATTAATTATTATGTCTCCAATAGATGTCGACCTAAAAGAAGAGAGGAATAGCATTGACGATTCTTGGCAAAGCCACGTTTGCAATTCGAAAGAATTAGAAACAATCATTGCAAAAGACATGGCAGTTAGCGAAGTCTCCTTTATCAAAAAGCCCGTATTAAAATTCGGATTGAGTTTTGCAATCAATATCTTAATTCGCTCAGGAATCATTAACTTATTACGAACGCTTTTGATACGACCCAAAAGCGAAACACAAACAAATAAGGACACACCCATTACAACAAAAACTGATATCCAACAGGATATTTATTTAAAGCATTCCTTTGCGCCTGACTGCCTGATTAAAAATCACGAATCCATCGAATTTGTAATTGTAGGAACAAAAGAATGAGCGACACCCAGTTGGTGCATAAACCCAAGTGCTATTCGCTGCTCAGCATGGATTGCGAGCGCGTTCAGAACAAAAACACTTACCCGGCAGGACCACTCTCATGGTCGGAAAGCGAAGTGAATATAATTGGATTTGCAGAAACCGCATCATCATGCGGTCATAAAGCAACATTTTTTGCAGTACCAGAGGCGGCTAAAGCGCATAGCGATATTTTTTCTTCGCTCCAATCAAAAGGTCACGAAGTGGGCCTGCACCTACATCCCCAAACCTTTAAAAACGGGACAGATGCCAATCTCGCGACACTATCCTATAAGCAACAACTGAGCATCATAGGAGAAGCGCATAGCGCTTTTGAGAATGCAATGGGGTTTGCTCCTACCAGTTTTCGAGCAGGTTACTTTTCTGCAAATAAAGACACATTTCGAGTTTTATCAAAACTGGGATTCACGCGAGGAAGCTCTGTATTTCCTGGCAGAAATTCGAGTGAATGCGACAGCAATTGGCAGGGTCGATCTACACAGTGCAGCTATGAAGACAACTATTTTGAAGCGCCCCTAAGCACAAGACCACATTCTACGAATACATCAAGGCAACTATACATAAGTCAAATTAAAGATCTACTCAATAAAGGCTTCTACTTTGAAGCCGCAAAAAAAAGCGCGATACCACTATACCAAAAAATTAGATTTCCGTCGACACGTCGCAATGATACTAAAGTTTTGGATCTTCGAATTGAGCATGGGGCAAGTATACTGTTATCGCACCTAATTATTCCTCTATTAGATAACGAGATCAGAGATTCAACATTCCCAACATTATCGTCGTTCACCCACAACTATGTTAACTTTTCGGGAAATAATAAAAAGGGAAGCGAATACGGGGTGTCACGCAACAAATGCTTGGAACAGATATTAACATATTTAAACGATCGCAACGACATCCTGGTGACATCTTTAACCTTAAGCCAGCTTCACGAAGAGTATGACAAGATGTTTGCAAACAACAATTCTAAGACACATTAGACATGGAGATCATATGTTTTTTAAAAGGATCACGAGGAGAAGTCTGCCTTACAGAAATGTTACGCAGCGGACACGATGTTGTCGCTGTCGTAACAAGCGGAGTAGATGAAAAGCTTCAAGCTATATGCTCAGAACACAACCTGCCATTGCACAATGCAGACAAACCCAATACCCCACAATTTGCAGAAACCTTAAAATCTATTAATGCAGACCTATTTATTCTTATCGGATTTAATAAAATTCTGAAGCCTATCATTTTCGAAATTCCTCCATTAGGGACAATTAATCTCCACGGAGGACGATTACCTCAATACCGCGGGGCAGCACCCATAAACTGGCAAATCATCAACGGTGAACGCGTTGGAGGATGCTGCATTTTGTTTGTAGACAAAGGCATTGATACTGCACCCATCATTCAGCAAGAGCTGTATGAAATCAGCGAAGAAGACACCCATCAAAGCGTGCTAGAAAAAACGCTCCAAATATTTCCAAGACTGTTGCTATCTGTACTTGGGGATTTCGAGAGGTCCAGCGCTCAAGCAACTCCTCAAGACCTCAATGAAGGCTCATATTTTGCTCGCAGACATCCAGAGGATAGCAAAATCAACTGGAATGCCATGGATGACCTTCAGGTGCATAATTTGGTCAGGGGAATGCAAGGGCCTTACCCGCATGCCTTCACATATAGAGCCGGAGAAAAAGTGGAAATAGAATATACCAGTTTACTTGACCAAGAAATCACCGGCATTAGCGGAAGAGTTGTTGCAAAGCGAAATAATGGCGTTATCGTCGTTTGTCAAAATCGCGGACTTCTTGTTACTGAGGCAAGAGTCAATGATAAGCTCGTAAAGCCTAATGATGTTTTCAAATTAGGCGACATGCTCGGATAATATTCTACAATTAAAGAAAATAAAGTAATGCAAACAGTGTTCATAAATGGTGGGGCCGGATTGATTGGTACCGAGGTAGCTCGAAAGCTTATCAACAACAACTACAAAGTAGTGATTTTTGATTCGTTTACAAGTTACGTATCACCCCTCAAAAACAAAGTTAAAAACTATCTAGAACTGCGACTAGAGGGAATTCAAGACCAAGTCATTATCGAAAGAGGGGATACATCTAATATCAGCCTCTCTAGGCGAGTGATAGAGAAACATAAGCCTGATTACATTTTACACCTTGCGGCAATGCCCATTGCAGACCTGTCCAATGTTCATGTGGAAGAGGCTGTCGAAAGCACACTGCTGGGGGCTATCAATATTTTAGAAATTGTTAAGGACCTAGATTACCTCAAGAAATTCTTATATGTCTCATCCAGCATGATATATGGTGATTTTGAGAAAATCCCTTGCCCTGAAGAACACCCAGCACGCCCCAAGGATATTTACGGTGGAGCCAAATATTCCGGAGAAATCATGACCAAAACCTTTGGGAGACGCTTTGACATTCCATTCAGCATCGTCCGGCCATCCGCAGTTTACGGACCTTATGATGTTAATAGGCGCGTCAGCCAAATATTTGTGGAAAATGCGCTAGAGGGAAAGCCGTTAACCCTGAACGGAGGTGGTACGCTAATGTTTGATTTCACTTACGTAGAAGATATTGCTGAAGGACTAATCCTTGCTCTACTAAGCGAAGATGCAATTGGAGAAGAATTTAATATCACTTATGGCCAAGGTTATTCTCTTTTAGAATTTGCTGAGACCCTTAAAAATCTGATTCCGTCTGTTGAAATCAATACCGTTGAAGAACGTGATGAATTTCGCCCTCTACGTGGTGCCCTTTCTATCGAAAAGGCTAAACGTATCTTAGGATATAATCCAAAATTTCCACTAGAAAAGGGCCTCAAACGATATGTTGAAGCCTATAAGAAACTAGATGTTTTCAAAAAGTAAGACATAGCATGGCTGACACTACAAAACGAAATATACCACTTTCTTTACCATGCGTAGGTGAAGAAGAAGAACAAGCGGTATTAGAGGTAATGAAAAGCGGCTGGCTGACTCATGGCCCCAAGAACCGAGAATTTGAAGAAGCCTTTGCCGATTACTTGGGCGTAGATCACGCAATCAGCATGAATTCTTGTGAATCAGCACTACACGCTG
>CAYZLS010000044.1:7601-10116 GCA_964479355.1 uncultured Wenzhouxiangellaceae bacterium
TAGCTACACATGGGTTGCCTCTATCAATGCAATCATTACATCAGGAGCAATACCCGTCCTCGCAGATGTAGAGCCTGACACCTGCAATATTTCACCGTCCGCAATTGAAGCCCTCATCACTCCGCAAACAGAAGGGATTATGCCGGTTCACTACGCAGGACAATCGGCAGACATGAAAAGCATCATGAAAATAGCCGACAAACATAAATTGGCTGTCATTGAAGACGCTGCGGAAGACATCGGCGGTCAGCATGATGGAAAAATGGCTGGAAGCTTTGGCGCTGGATGTTTCTCTTTTTTCCCTACAAAAAACATGACCACCGGCGAAGGGGGTATGCTTAGCACGAATGATGCAGAACTCGCGCGTAAAGCACGCTGCCTTATAGGGCACGGCATTGACAAAAGCACATATGACCGCGAAAGCGAGCAAAGGCCATGGTTCAGGGGAGCTGCAATGGTCGGATACAATTTTCGCCTAACTAATTTTCAGGCGGCAATGGGGCTGGTCCAATTAAAGAAACTCGATTCGATGAACGACAAGCGAAGAGTCATTGCTGCGGCCTATAAAGATTTCCTCAAGGATCAAACGGACATTATTCTTCCAGTTGAAAAGCCGGAAAATAAACATGTCTACCAAATGTTTACGATACAGGTTAAAGATAAGTCAATCAGGGATGAGCTTGTTAACTATCTTCGCGATCAAGGAGTAGGGGCGTCTGTACACTTCTCTCCGGCGGTTCATCAAATGAAACCGTTTGCAAATATTAAATGTGGCGATTTGACGAATACTGAGAATATCACATCACAGATAATCACACTGCCGATGTATCCGGACATGTCGAATGCAGATGCTGAGCATGTCAGCAAAGCTATCAAAGACTACTTTGCATGCAGATAACGAATATCGTTTCGTTATAATACTTAATACTGAATCTCGATGAAATCGAAACCTATTCGCTTGGTTATGGGATTGCTAGATATGTTTTTTGGCACCATTGCGGGACTCCCTCTCGCATTGCATGCAATACTTCGGGCTACGATCGAAAAACAATCCAAATTGCGCAAAAAAAACGCACTGATTCTGGATATGTCATATACCCTGGAAATGATCCGCAAAAGACAGCTTCAGCAGCCAGTGTTCACCAGAGATTTAAATGGCTATTTTGAGCATGTATGGTCTGTGCACTTATGCGCTACGGTCATAGCCTCTAAAAACCCCGAGGACGACTTTGGTAAACTCGAGATAACAGAACTGGCTCCAAAGCATACGATTGTTGAAGGAAAAATTGGGCGCTATTCCTCTTTGAAACACTTTCCACTGACTAATTTTATTTTAGCCCAATGGAACATTTATCTTTATCTGAATAACTTGATTAAGGAAAAAGACATTGCCGTTGTTCGCGCAGGCGACCCTTACTATCAGGGTCTGATTGCAATAGCACTTGCAAAAGCCCACGGGATCCCATCCGTTTTCAGAATTCCAATTCACTACGACCTGTTTTACAAACTTTCAGGTGACATTGCTTGGCCACGTTTATTTAAAACCCGTCGAATAGAAAAATTAATAGATCGATTCACGCTCAAACGGGCAGACCTTGTAGCAGGGTCCAATGTAGACACCCTCAACTTTGCTCTAGATAATGGGGCCAGAAAAGAATTTTCCACCGTGTTCCGCATCGGCAACCTACTTCATCGGGCACACTTCAAGCCCCCTGAAGACAGACCGAAAGCAGATTCGGTTCTAAAGGAGCTCGGACTTGAAAATCGATCATTTTCCATAACCGTATCTCGCCTAGAATCACTGAAACAAGTCGACGATGTTGTGAGAGCTTTGGCTGACGTTAGACAACGAGGCGAGGACTTCACATCCGTGATTGTTGGTGATGGCAGAATGAAGGATGAATTAATTGAATTAGCCGACTCCTTAGGTGTCAAAGAACACCTTTTATTGCCAGGAAACATGACTCAAGAATGGATAGCTTCTTTGATTCCATACGCCAGTGTGATTATTTCCCCTTTTATGGGACGCGGCTTAGCCGAAGCTTCATTGAGTGGGATTCCTGTCATTGCCTATGACGTAGAATGGCAAAGAGAAGTTGTCCAAACGGGAAAAACAGGTGAATTGGTAGCATGGCAAGACTACAAGGGCATCGCTGATGCTATAGTAAAATACAGGAATGACCCCGATTACGCGAAACAGATGGGGCTCAACGTTCGTGAATTTATTCTAGATATGATGGACCCCGACAAACTAACTCAGCATGAAATCGATCAATATGATAAACTATTCAAGCGGTGCTTCCAGCAGTGAATTTAGTCAAATATAAACAATAATATCGACATGAAGAAATTACGATCTCGAATTAGAGAAGCCATTGCCAAGCTTCGCCTTAGTGTCCACATCAATCCTCCTGAAGGCGTTTATGATCAAGATGGGATCTGGACACTACATAACCATGACTTCATGCAAGACCCAAAGTTTTGCAAAGCGTATAAGCACGGCGCACAGCATGTA
>CAYZLS010000045.1:0-10017 GCA_964479355.1 uncultured Wenzhouxiangellaceae bacterium
CGGAACACTGGGCCAGATCATTCCACCATCCATCGTCCTGATATTGTTGGCGGATGTGCTTTCCAATGCCTATCAGCAGGCGCAATTACAGATGGGAATCTTCAGCCTGGAAACGATCTCAGTGGGCGAGTTGTTCGCTGGTGCTTTATTGCCGGGGCTGATGCTGGTCGGGCTTTACATGGTGTACCTGGTTCTAGTGGCTCTTTTCAAGCCATCAGCCATGCCAAAAGTAGAGCGAGAACCAGGAGATGAGGTTTCGTTGGGGGCTCTGTTGAGTCTGTTGGCGGGGCCCTTGCTGTTGATTGTGGCAGTTCTGGGCTCCATTTTGATGGGCCTGGCCACGCCTACCGAGGCCGCCGCCGTAGGCGCGACGGGTGCAATGTTGTTGGCACTAAAACAGAAACAGTTGTCAATGGATACATTGCGCAGTGTGGTGTATCAAGCAACCAGGGTCAGTGCCATGGTTTTTATGATACTGATCGGGGCATCATTATTCAGCCTGGTGTTTCGCGGATTTGGTGGCGATGAATTCGTTCAGTCTTTGCTCACAGACCTTCCGGGTGGCAAGATCGGGGCTATATTGGTTGTAATGCTGGCGCTATTCCTGCTTGGTTTTATCCTCGACTTCATCGAGATTACCTACGTCGTCATCCCCATCGTCGGCCCGATTTTGTTGGCCATGGGCATCAATCCTGTCTGGCTCGGCATCATGATTGCGATCAACTTACAGACATCTTTTTTGACACCACCCTTTGGCTTTTCACTTTTTTACCTGCGTGGTGTAGCGCCACCAGAAATAGCCACCTCGGCTATTTACCGGGGGGCGATACCGTTCATCGTAATTCAGTTGCTGATGTTGGGTTTATTAAGTCTGTGGCCAGCCCTGGTCACCTGGTTGCCAGCAGTGATTTATGGGTGAGGCGGCCGGGTCGAAGTCTGAATGTATCAGTCCTATGCTTCGGGACGCAGGTTTAACAGTGCGCGGTCGGAAATCGCTGTCCACGGGTTGACGATATCGTAATAGGCCATGAAAGAGGCATAGATACGACCCATCAACTCACTCTCGCCAGCCATTTCACTCATCAACTCATCACTGATTTCACGCAAACGGCCGAGCACTTCATCCGGTAAGCGGCGTAGTTGCACGCCGTGTTCATTTAGCAGTGATTGCAGGGCCACGCCATTATTGAATGTGAAATCTGACAAGGTAGCCATGACCGTTGCCTGGCAGGCGACTTCAACGATTACCTTAAGGTCTGCAGGCAGGGTTTCCCAGGCTTTCTGATTGATCATGCATTCAAGCCCGGTCCCCGGCTCATGCCAGCCCGGGTAATAATAATATTTGGCAGCCCGGAACAGGCCAAAGGCGAGATCGTTGTAGGGCCCCACCCATTCGGTTGCGTCAATGATGCCTGTTTGTAATGCCGTAAACAGCTCTGCGCCGGGGATCGTTTGCGGGGTTCCGCCTGCCCGTTTCAGGATTTCTCCACCAGGACCGGGAATCCGCATTTTGAGTCCTTTGAGATCATCAAGGTTGTTGATTTCCCGATTGAACCAACCCGCCATCTGGGGGCCTGAACTGCCCGCAAGAAAGGGGATGATTCCGTAAGGAGCGTACACCTCACGCCACAACCTCAGGCCACCACCGTAATAGATCCAGCCATGTAATTCCTGCGCACTCATGCCAAAGGGGATGCCGGCGAAAAACTGGGCAGCAGGTACTTTGCCTTTCCAGTAATAGGTAGCGCTGTGGCCCATTTCAGCAGTGCCCAGCGTGACGGCGTCGAATACTTCAAACGGTGGTACCAGCTCGTTACCACCGTATACCTTGATTTTCAGGCGCCCATTGCTGAGCCGGTTGATGGATTCTGCCAAACGGTTCGCGCTGGTACCCAAGCCTGGAAAATCGCGTGGCCAGGAGGTGACCATTTTCCATTCAAAAGTTTCAACAGTTGTTGCTTCAGCACACCGTTGCTGTGAGCCCGTTTGTTTTTCGCACGAGCCCAACAGTCCGGCCACGCCGGCCAGCCCTGCGGCACCGACAAATTTTCTTCGATCCATAGGTCTAGTTCTCCTTACCGGGCCCGCCTTGATGAAATGTCCAGGCCAGTCTGTAGTGCTATAGTGAAGGAGAGTCTATAGCAGTTGGGGTCTTGATGAAATCAGACGACATCTCGGAGATCACGCGATTATTAAGTGAGTTACGTGAAGAGCACCGCGATCTTGATCAGGCCATCAATCGTATATCCAACGAACCGTGGCTGGATCAGTTGCGGTTGCGAAGGATGAAAAAACGCAAGCTGAAGTTGAAAGACTGGATTGCACGCCTGGAATCGAAATTGATCCCGGATCTGGACGCGTAAATCAGTAGTCCCCAAAACAAAATCAATGGTCTTGTTCTGTCACCGGGGTTTGCCGGTAAATTTCCTGCCGAATGGCTTCTCCGAGGATGAATTTTGCATCGTTACTGATCTGCTTAAAGCGCTGGTCAAATAACAGCTTGTTGTCCGGGTTAGTTGACAGGAATCCGGTTTTGCGCAACTGGGCAATGAAACCTTTGAACAGGGTTCGGTCATAGAATTCAGGCGTATCAAATTCATGCAGCATGGAAATTCGCTGCGCGGTGTGAATGGATAGCCGCTCCAGTTCTGCTCTGCTTAACACACCCGAGCCGTTCCGGGCCAGTACCGTAATAGTTATCAGATAGCGCCTGATGGTTTGCAGCAGACTGTGCGCCAAAATTTTCAGCTGCAAGACCGCTTCAGGGTTATCCTTGGTGCGTGACAATGTTAAACCGTCTTTTTTTCTGACCAAGAGGCCAAGTTTTACCAACTGTTCAATCGATTCATCCAGGGCACTGCTAATCCCACGCTGACTCCAGGGAAGAAACAGTTCAGCCTGTAAAAAAGGCTGGGTGGCAATCGCAAATTTGTGTAAATGATCAATCAGAAAACTGCGGTGTTCGAGGAAGCAACAGGCAATCAACGAGGGTAGTGCTAGCAGGTGTGCGACGTTGTTGCGAAAGTATGTCAGCCCTACAGCGCGGTTGGTTTCAATGAAAATGATATCCCCCAGCGCGTGTGCCTGACGCCGCAGAATATGCATTTCAAAACCATACTGAATCACTTCTTCGGCGCTTTTTGTTGTGACAGTCACCCGTTCCGGGGTGGGTTTTTGGGCTAACAGCGATTGGTAAAGTGCTATCTGCGGGGCCAGTTGTTTTTCACCTATGGCATGCCGGGGAGTGCCCAGCATGACCAATGCCAGCAGGTTGACCGGGTTGACATCTGCGCTGGCATTGATGTGAGTCATGATCGTTTGACCAAGATCACCGACAAGGTCATTTAACCAGGACGGGGAACCACCTTTCTGGCCGCTGGTTTGCTGCCATTGCGGGTCATGTTTGTTGAGTAGGTCATCAAGAAATATCGGTTCACCCAGGTTCACATGGGCCTCGCCATAGTTATGCCGCATAATCCCAAAAATTTTTGTCAGATCAGAGAGCTTTTCCGAGCGTTTTGCCTTACCAGATAACTCGGTTGTATAGCTATTACCTTCAACCAGTCGTTCGTAACCAATGTAGACCGGCTGGAACATGATGGGCCTGACTGGTGCATTCAGGTAACTCTTAACTGACATGGCCAACATGCCGCTCTTGGGTGGCAATAGGCGCCCGGTGCGGCTCCGGGTACCCTCGATAAAATACTCAAGCGAAACACCTTGTGATTGAATGATGCTCAAGTATTCATTAAACACGGCGGCATACAATTTGTGCGCATGAAAACTTCGCCGTAGATAAAACGCACCTCCACGGCGCAATATAGAGCCCACAATAGGCAGGTTAAGGTTGACGCCGGCAGCGATATGCGGTGGAACAGAGCCCTGCTCGTGTAGCAGGTAAGAGAGCAATACATAATCGATGTGGCTGCGATGACATGGGACGTAAATGACTTCGTGACCAAGCACTTGGTGGTGAAGATCCTGAAAATGTCCCAGTTTGATACCGTTGTAGATACGATTCCAGAACCAGGCGAGCAAGGTTTCTGCAATGATGATGGCTGAATAGGAATAGTTGGCAGCAATTTCCCGGGCAAATTTGCCTGCGTCGCGACGTGCTTTCTCCGTTGAAATACCCGTGCGGCGGGCCTTGGCCTCGATTGCTGCACGCACGGCAGATGATTTGACGACACGGCCTACGAGGGTTCGACAGTGCGAGAGATCGGGCCCGATGGCGGCTGTTCGCACTCGTTTAAAATGCACCCGGAGTATGCGCGAAATCTTTCTCAGCGCCACGGGAGCCTGCAAGCCTTCTGCGGCCAGGTTTTGCAAAGAAATCGGGCGACTGAATTGCACCATGGTCTTGCGACCGTTGACCAGGGTGCTGAACAAACGTCGTAAACACCCGGCTATTTCCCAGTTTTCAGCAAAGATGATCCGTGTCAGCCCATTGTCTTTATGCGGCCTTTGACCTACAAGCACAGTTACAGGTACAAGCTGGATATTGAGCTCTGGATTCGCCCAATTCTCGTCGGTCATCTGCTGCAACATGACGGAATGACTGCGTGTGTCCGGGCGCCGGAAGAACAGGCCTTTCAGGCGTCTCAGTATGGCGTAGGAACGGGCGGGGCTTGTCTCAAGGCCCGGTATAGGTAGCAATGGCCGCGCCAGACCTTGTTGTTCACAACATTTATCGAGAATCAACACAGAAGACAATGCATAGGTATTCATTACATAACAAACGGGTCGTCCGTCACTGATGCCGGTATTGCCGTCGGCATCGGCATGGATGCGTGGCTTGACCCACAAGCAAAGAATCCAGCGCAGCAACACATACCAGCGCAACTTGAAGCTGGCGGCCAATGAGGGTTGTTGCTTGTCGTTCATAGCGTTACATCATAAAGGTATGCATAACTGCAAGTCATGCGGTGCAAAACTATCGGCAACCCATAAAAAATCCGGGCGAGGCGCAAGCCCCGTCCGGAAATCCGGCAGAGCCGGAGAGGAACGGTCTAATAAATAACCATAATAATGTTATTTAATTATGTAGTTATAGGTGTATTGTAATGTGAAACATTAACTGTTGTCAACACCCGTGACGTAAATTATTTATGTATTATGAACGTACGAATGATGTTCCCGACTTGCTTCATTGTGGAATACAACGGTTTTTTTAAAGTGTTTTCAGTGCAACTGCGATGTCTTTCTGGATGGCTTCAGCGGTCGCTTTGGGATCTGCAGCGGCACGTACAGGACGGCCAACAACGAGATAGTCTACGCCATTTTGCATGGCCTCGAAGGGGGTCATGACGCGCTGTTGATCATCCACATTATGCACTGGACGGATGCCTGGACAGACCGTAATCAGGCAAGGATTGGTATGTTTCCGCAGTGCGCTCACTTCTAGTCCGGATGAGACGACGCCGTCACAACCCAGTTGTAATGCCCGCCGGGCGCGTGATAATACCAGCGCCCTGGCATCGCACTCAAAGCCAAGGTCATCAAGATCACCCTGGTCAAGACTGGTGAGTGCAGTGACTGCAAGGATCTTCATTTTGCCCTTGGCATCGGCTGCTGCCTTGAGCATGGCGTCGTTTCCGTGCACGGTACAAAAATCCACTTCATGGCGGCTCAACTGGCGCACAGCAGCCGCAACGGTCGTGGGGATATCGAATAATTTCAGGTCAGCAAAAACTTTTTTACCTTGCCCTTTTAGTTGCGCCAGCAATTCAAAGTAATGCCCGGATAAAAATATCTCCAAACCCAGCTTGTAAAACTCGACCGAGTCACCAAGACAGTCTATCAATGCCTGGGCCTGCTCTAAGCTGGGCACATCAAGCGCAAAAATCAAACGTTCGCGGTTGGTAATATGGGTGTTAGCTGTGATCATGCTCAGATACTACACTGATGTTGCAGGAATTCAGTAATGCTTTTAGCTGTGAGCTGCGCTTGCTCCATGTGGAAATGGTGATGGCCATCAACCGCTTCATGTTGCAGCCTTGCAATGGCTGCAAATCGCCGTTGCAATTTATTCTTACCCAGAAAACCTGCCAGTGTAGGTGAGCTCATAGCCAGCGTCGGTGCCCGGATTTCGCCGAGTATGTCAAGCACCTGCTCCTCGGTCATCCGTTGTGGCGAGTGCCAGTTGAGTCGGGGGTCAGTACGCCACTGGTAATATTCACCGGTATGTTCAAGTGAGCGCTCGCACAGCAGATGCGCGACTTTATTTGATAATTCAGATTTCCCTTGCCGGGCGATTATCGCATCTGACACGCTTTTATATGGCTTGAGATTACTGCGCTGTTTTTGCACCGATAACATTGACAGGCGCAGCTGCCGGGTGGTTTGTCCGGCCGGTGCAGACAACATGCCGACGGTATCCAACAGCACCAGACCCTGCACCCGCCTGGGCCCAGTTGCTGCGAAGCAACTGGCTAAACTACCGCCCATCGAATGACCGATCAAATGGCAACTATCCCAGTTAAGAGCTTCAATGGCTTCGTCCAGGTCATACAGATACTCATTAAAATAATAACGGCTGTGATCTGGTCGATGCGCAGACAGGCCATGGCCAGCCAGGTCCAGTGCCAGCAAGTCAAATTTCTGCAAGTGATCTGCCAGCGGAATGAATGAAGCCGCATTATCCAGCCAGCCGTGCAAACATAAAACCCTAGGCGCGCCGGGCCTGGACCAGTGCAGGCCGGCCAGAGTGCCCCAAGAAAGTGGGATTTTTATTGCTGCTGGTTGCATGTAATTAGAGCTAGGAGTACTTAAGTTTTTCCAGGTTTGCGTAGGCCAGCACCAACCACTTGGCGCCGGCGCGGTGAAAATTGATCTGTACATGGGTGTGCTCACCGGCCCCTTCAAAACTGATGACCGTACCTTCGCCAAACTTTTTATGGCTGACGGTTTCACCTAGGCCAAATGGCCAGTCCTGCTGGATGCGGGAAGTTGATTTTCGGTATTGTGGTGCCTTGCGGTCGGCCCACGGTTGTGGGGCCTGCATCCGCGGCCGCACTTCATTGATCAATTCAGCAGGAATTTCATCCAGAAACCGGGATGGGCGCGCGTGGGTTTCCGAACCGTACATACGTCTGACTTCCGCATGGCTAAGGCACAGTTGCTCGCGGGCGCGAGTCATACCCACATAACACAGCCGGCGCTCTTCTTCGAGGCGCCCACCGGCGTCATTTATACTTCGCCGATGTGGAAACAGCCCGTCTTCCATCCCGGCGATAAACACCGCGGGGAACTCTAGGCCTTTAGCCGAGTGCAGAGTCATTAACTGGATGCAGTCATCCCAGGCTTCCCCCTGGGTTTCACCGGCCTCCAGCGCTGCATGGCTTAAAAAAGACTGCAGCTCGGTCATGCCGGCGTCTTCGTCCTCCATTGGCAAAATAAATGCATCTCCGGCATTGACCAGTTCATCTAGGTTCTCCACCCGGGATTCCATTTTTTCGCGCGGCTCCTTCTCGTAGTGGGAGACCAATTGGCTGTTCTCAATAACACCCTGCATCTGGCGACCCAAAGTCCATTCAGCCATGTTTGCACGCATATCAGCAATTAACTGAATAAAACCGTGCACCGCGTTGAGGGCCCGCGGTGGCAACTGGTTTTGCCGGATACATTCCTGGGCAGCCTGCCACAATGGCAGGTTGCTTTCGCGTGCCTGTATTCGCAGTGTGCCAAGCGTTTTCTGCCCAATTCCACGGGTGGGTATATTGATTACGCGTTCCATGGCCACATCATCATTTGGATTCTGGAGTAATCGCAGGTACGCCAAGGCGTCCCTGATTTCAGCGCGTTCAAAAAACCGCAAACCGCCATAGACACGGTAGGCGATAGGGGTCTTGAGCAGGTATTCTTCAAACAGCCTTGATTGCGCCGTTGTGCGATAGATGATAGCAACTTCCTCGGCACGCCGGCCTTTGCCCAGCCACTGCTCAATCTGCTCAATAACAAAACGGGCTTCATCCTGCTCGTTAAAGGCGGCATACAATGTAATAGGCACACCCTCGTCACCATCGGTCCACAGTTTTTTCCCCAGCCGGCCATCGTTGTTGGCAATCAGGGCATTGGCAGCCTCCAGAATAGTTCTCGTGGAACGGTAGTTTTGCTCCAGTTTGATGGTTTCTACGTTAGCAAAATCGCGCAGGAAATGCTGTACGTTTTCGACTTTCGCACCGCGCCAGCCATAAATGGACTGATCGTCGTCACCAACTACCATCGTACTATCCTGCTCACCTGCCAGCAAGCGGATCCAGGCGTATTGAATGGCATTTGTATCCTGGAATTCATCGACCAGGAGATGCCGAATACGCTTGCGGTAGTGTTCCAGCACAGCAGGATTATGCAGCCACAATTCGTGAGCACACAGCAGCAAATCTGCAAAATCCACCAACCCGGCGCGCTCACAGCAGGCTTGGTAAAGCTCATAAATACGCACCCACTGGGCTGTACCGGGGTGATCCATGTGTTCGATGGCCTGCGGCCTTTGGCCTTCGTCCTTGCGGGCGTTGATGTACCACTGCGCTTGGCGTGCCGGCCACTGTGCTTCATCCAGACCTTCTCCCTTAATCAGGCGTCGCAGTACACGCTGTTGGTCGTCTGAATCCAGAATCTGGAAGTTCTCCTGCAGACCGGCTTCGCGCCAGTGCATCCGCAACAGACGGTGAGCGATTCCATGAAAGGTACCAATCCACATCGGGCGTGCAGATACCTGTAATAGATTTTGTGCCCGTTCGCGCATCTCACCGGCAGCCTTGTTGGTAAATGTAACGGCGAGGATGCTTAACGGTGATATGTGTTCGACCTGTATAAGCCAGGCCAGACGGTGGATCAACACCCGGGTCTTGCCGCTACCGGCGCCGGCCAGCACCAGTGTATTTTGTGACTGAGTAGTAACTGCTTTGCGTTGTGCTTCGTTCAGGTTTTCAAGCAGGTGTGAAACATCCATACTTAATTATTCCCGCTCTGTTCTCTGCTGATTGCGCGATGACCTATATCACGGCGATAGAAGAGCTTATCCCAGTGAATTTGCCGGCAACCTGAGTAAGCGTTTGCTGCGGCATCTTTGACACTCTCGCCCAGTGCGCAGACACACAGGACCCGACCGCCTGCGGTAACGACTTGCCCGTTCTCGAGTTTGGTCCCGGCATGGAATACGCGCAGATCGTTCTGGCTCTCCTCATTCAGGCCTGAAATCACTTGTCCTTTGAGGTAATCACCGGGGTAACCGCCAGCAGCCAAAACCACCCCTAGGCAGGGTCGGGGGTCCCATTGCGCAGTCATTTGGTCCAGTTTTCCATGCACGGCAGCGAGGCACAGTTCTGCCAGGTCGGATTGTAGTCGCATCAAAATGGGTTGGGTCTCCGGGTCGCCAAAGCGCACATTAAATTCAAGAACTTTTAGTTCGCCACAGGGTAATATCATCAGGCCCGCATATAAAAATCCGGTAAAGGGCATGCCCTGTTCAGCCATACCGCGAACGGTCGGGCGGATGACATTGTGCATTATTCTTTGGTGCAATTCAGCATCGATCACAGGCGCCGGTGAGTAGGCACCCATGCCGCCGGTATTGGGACCGCAGTCACCATCGTTAAGTGTTTTGTGATCCTGGCTGGTAGCCAGTGGCAAGATATGCTCATCATCTGCCATCACGATGAAACTGGCTTCTTCTCCGTTGAGAAATTCTTCAATGACCACCCGGCGGCCGGCTTCTCCAAAGGCGTTACCGGCTAACATATCTCGCACCGCCGTTTCAGCTTCTGCCATGGTTTGGGCAATTATTACGCCCTTGCCAGCAGCGAGACCATCCGCTTTGATTACAATCGGCGCACCCTGTTTGTGAATAAATTGGATGGCTTCATCAATATCAGTGAAATTACCGTAAGCTGCGGTCGGAATACCGTGGCGGGCCATAAAATCCTTGGCGAATGCCTTGGAACCCTCTAGTTGGGCGGCGGCGGCGGTGGGTCCGAAGCAGGGCAAGCCGGCGGTAGTGAAACGGTCAACAATTCC
>CAYZLS010000046.1:0-9670 GCA_964479355.1 uncultured Wenzhouxiangellaceae bacterium
GGCCGGTCCCAGGTAACGGTCACCGTTCCACCAGTAGCTCGGGCAAGAGGTAGAGCAACAAGCGCACAAAATACATTCATACAAGCCGTCCAGCTTTTCACGGTCGGCATGTGATTGCAGTCTTTCCTGGCCCGGCGACGCAACACTTTTCGTTCTTATCCAGGGTTTGATGCTAGTGTATTGCGCGTAAAAATGGCTCATATCCGGCACTAGGTCCTTGGCGACTTCCATGTGTGGCAATGGGTTGATGGTAACCTCACCCTTGATTTCCTTGATGGGCTTGGTGCAAGCCAGGGTATTGGTTCCATCGATATTCACTGCGCATGAGCCACAAATTCCCTCACGACAGGAACGCCGAAAGGTTAATGACGGGTCGACTTCGTTTTTAATCTTGATCATGGCATCCAGCACCATGGGGCCACAGTCATCCAAATCGATTTCGTAGCTATCGATACGCGGGTTTTCCTCTTTGTCCGGATCCCATCGATAGATTTTGAATATCCCCGTATGGGTCACATCTGCAGGTGCAGTAAATTTTTGCCCCTTTTGTGGGCGGGATTCAACGGGCAATCTTAACTGGAGCATGGCGTTTTCCTTGTGGGCAGCACTGCCTAATAAACTCGTGGCTTGGGCGGTACAACTTCAACGTCGTTAGTCAGGGTGTACAGATGAACGGGTCGGTAGTCGATGGATACCTGGCCTGCATTGTCCAGACCGGCCAGGGTGTGTTTCATCCAGCCATCGTCATTTCGATCCGGGTAATCTTCACGGGCATGCGCACCACGACTTTCTTTGCGATTTTCTGCCCCAAACATTGCCAACATCGCACAACCAAGCAGGTTACGTAATTCTAATGTCTCAACCAGGTCCGAATTCCAGATCATTGAATGGTCAGATACTTTAATGTCAGTAAAGCGGGTATAAACGTCCGCAATCAGCTTACAACCCTCCTGCAAGACCTCACCGGTGCGAAATACGGCAGCGTTATTCTGCATGACGTGTTGCATATCATCTCTGATTTCAGCGGCACTGGTACTGCCATCGGCATGGCGCAACTGGTCAAAGTCTGCGATTAACTTGTCTACCACACCGGCATCCAGATGCGCGTGACATTGTCCGGGCTCGATCACCTGCGCGCAACGCTGTGCGACTGCACGGCCAAAGACAATAATATCCAACAGCGAGTTGGACCCTAGGCGGTTTGCGCCGTGTACGGAAACACAGGCCGCCTCACCAATCGCAAACAGGCCAGGAACAATCGTGTCGGGATTGCCGTCACGTAAATTCACCACTTCGCCATGATAGTTGGTTGGAATACCGCCCATGTTGTAATGCGCGGTCGGAATGACCGGAATGGGGTCTTTGCTTACATCCACACCGGCAAATATTTCAGCGCTTTCAGCGATGCCCGGCAAACGCTCGTCGATCACCTCGCTGCCAAGGTGTTGCAGATTCAGATAAATATGGTCTTTTTTCGGGCCAACGCCCCGCCCTTCGCGAATCTCGACGGTCATGGAACGGCTCACCACATCGCGTGAAGCCAGATCTTTGGCGTTGGGTGCATAGCGTTCCATGAAACGCTCACCTTCCGAATTGGTCAAAAACCCACCTTCGCCACGGACACCTTCGGTAATCAATACCCCTGTACCATATACACCGGTTGGATGAAACTGAATAAACTCCATATCCTGTAGCGGTAACCCGGCGCGCAATACCATGCCATTGCCGTCACCCGTGCAGGTGTGTGCCGAGGTGCATGAAAAATAGGTGCGTCCATAACCACCGGTGGCCAGGATCACCGCGTGCGCCCGGAACAGGTGTAAGCTTCCGGTCGCGAGATCCCAGGCCAATAAGCCACGGCAAATGCCCTGCTCGTCCATCAATAGGTCGAGGGCAAAATATTCAATAAAGAAAGTCGCATCGTGTTTTAACGACTGCTGGTAGAGCGTGTGCAAGATAGCGTGACCGGTGCGATCTGCTGCGGCACAGGTTCGTTGTGCAGTACCCTCACCATAATGTGTGGTCATGCCACCAAACGGACGTTGGTAAATTTTGCCGTTCTGCGTGCGTGAGAACGGCACACCAAAGTGCTCCAACTCGATCACTGCAGGCACGGCCTCGCGGCACATATACTCGATTGCATCCTGATCACCCAGCCAGTCGGAGCCCTTGACGGTGTCGTACATATGCCAGCGCCAGTCATCTTCGCCCATGTTGCCCAATGCGGCTGACATGCCGCCCTGGGCAGCCACAGTGTGGCTACGGGTAGGAAACAACTTGGAAATGCAGGCGGTTTTCAGCCCGGTGGCCGCCAACCCCATGGTTGCGCGCAAGCCGGCACCGCCGGCGCCCACCACAATGACATCGTAACGATGTTCGGTCAGGTCATAATTTTTGCTCACGTATCAGACTCCCAGGGCCAGTTTCAGGGTAGCAATGGCAGCGGTTAGAAATGCTGCAAGACTTCCCAGACGGATAAGTAACAATAAGGCAAATTCCAGCGCCGGAATATGGACATAATCTTCGATCACGACTTGCAGACCCAACTGGGCATGATAAAACAGGGTGCCCGCCAGCAAGATAGACATACCTGCATTAAATGGCTGTGACATGCTGGCTTTGGCCACCGCGTAATCTGCGCCCGACAGGCTGACACCCAGCCACAAAGCCCACACGATAAGTGGCAACAATAACAATGAAGAATAGCGTTGCGCGCGCCAGTGATGTAGTCCACTACGGGAACTACCCTTACCCCGCACCCTGGCCAATGAGTTTTGCATGCTCATAATGCTGTCCCCAGTATCAGCCATGACAACAGCAACGATCCAACGATAGCCAACCAGCCTGACAATCGCACCTGATGTATTTCCAGCATCCAGCCTGCATCCCAGAGCAAATGCCGGATGCCACCCAACAAATGGAAACTAAAACTGACGACACTGGCAGCGATAATTAACCTCCCCAAACCACTGTGCAACCAAGTACTCAAGCCCATAAATACTTCCGCACTGCTTGCCAGGGCGAGCAACCAGCACAACAACAACGGGGCTGTAACCAGCGCCAAAAAGACACCCGTCATGCGATTTAAAATAGATAACAGGGAGGTGATTTGAAACCGATAATAAAGCCCCAGCATATACGGTGACATGGGGCGTTTTGAGTTAGCCATTTTTAGCGACCTTGAATGTTGTTCGAACCAATAGAATTAAAAGTCAGTGCAACGACCGCCTTTTTCCCAATCACCAAAACGTGTTGGCTCCGGACCTGTGGATCCGCCAAGCTCGACCGGTAGGGCGCTATCTGCTTCTTTTTGGGCCAGCGGATTCAAAGTTTGTTTGGCGGGATCGGTTGTTGTTTCGGGCACGTCTGCTTGTTGGTTTTGCATTTTAATTGGACGAATTCGCGTTGGTATTTGTAAACGGTGAAGTTTACTGCCAATACCGATCTCTTGCGAGCCTGATTTAATATTTTTCCGATCAGGGAATAAGCTAAAATAGCACCGCACCCGGTCAAATTCAGAAATCAGGAAATACGAGCGCATGATTGCACTACCCTACCTGTCTGCAATACATTTCGGTGACATTGATGCAGGAACATTTTTGCACAATCAACTCAGTGCAGATGTGCTGAGCTTGGCCGTTGGTGAGTCTACATTTGCTTGCTATTGCGAGCCCAAAGGCCGGGTGTTAGCGTTGCTGCTGGTATACCACGATACCGGCGGCTATTACGTTATCGTGTCAGCGGCATTGGCTAAGAGTATCACTGAACGCTTCAAGATTTACGTGATGCGTTCCGATGTCAGTATTGAAGTGCCGGCTGAGATTGTGATTGCAGGCATAACCGGAGACGATGATCTTCAATTACCCGCATCCAGTTTAGCTGCATTACCGGTGCCAGAATGTAGCGATCTGCTGCTCATTACGACCGATGTATCGGCGGCGCAATCGGACATTTCCCTCCAGAACGCGTGGAAGTTTTCTGAGCTACAAAGGGGTATTAGCTGGTTAGATGCAGCAAGCAGTGGTCAATTTTTACCGCAAATGCTGGGTCTGGACCGATTAGGCGCAGTTAACTATCGAAAAGGTTGCTACCCGGGTCAGGAAATCGTTGCTCGCACCCATTATCTTGGCAAGGTAAAACGACATCCACGTTTTTTGAGCAACCAGAGCAATGTTGCGATACAAGCCATGGATAAAACCAACATCCGCTCTGCTGAAACCACCTATGAAGCAATTGTGGTTGATTCTGTAACGCGTGCAGATGGCAGCAATTTTTTGTTCGTTGTTACCCGTATGGACCCGGATCTGCCAGTAGAGGGGATCCAGTTAGAGGAATTACAGTAGCAGGCCGGAGTTTCAAGCTTGCGCGACGATGTAACAAACCCAGCCAGGATCAGCATCGCCTGTGGTTGCGGGTGTATAAATTCCGTTGCCTTCATTGCTCTCATGATCCGTGCCTTCCCAGTAGACTTCAACCTCAGAAAAACCAACTTCGTGCAGGATTTCACAGATCTCAGGCAAGGTCCACAGACGCCAGCGGTAACTGAAAGCATTATCGAGCCGTGACTTGTCTGGAAATTCGAAATGGATGTGGCAGGTCATGCAAGAATCGATTGGATTAAATTCTGTCTGCTCCCAGATATAGGTAAAATTTTCGCCGTGCTCGTCTGTACAACTACGTGGTTCAGTGATATCCATCGGTGCTTCAGAGCCGCCATAGGCATCCAGAAACAGGATACCGTCGGTAACCAGATTATCGAGTGCGTTAGCAAAATACTCGTGTAAATCAGTCCTCGTAAGAAACAGGTAATAACTGAAATTCATGGCCAGGATAATGTCCACCGGCCTTAGATTTACAGCACGTACATCTTCGCACAGCAATTGAACCCGTGATTGTTGGTCCTGGTTGAGTTGTGCAAGATTATGCGCCCTGCCCCAGTCAAGCACCTCCGCTTCAAGGTCCACGCCGATGGCATGGTGCTCATCAGCACGTCTGACCCATTCACAGGCAGTATTTGCGGTGCCACAAAAATCTTCGCGTAAATACTCTGCCCGGCACCGGCGCAGCATTGACCAGGTTTGTTCAACAAAATCAATTTCTGTTTTAACATCCTGAACCGCTTGCTGGTAGAGCAAGTGCCGGTCTGCTGAAACAGCCTTCGATTGCCCGGCTTCAGGGTGCTTTGGCTTGGTATTTTTCTGCAACATACCGATCGATCAGATTGAGAAATTCTTCCGTCAGGGAATCACCGCGCAAGGTGACGACTTTAACCCCATCAACAAATACCGGAGCCACGGGTGATTCACCGGAACCGGGCAGACTGATACCAATATTGGCCTGCCGGCTTTCACCCGGGCCATTAACGATACAACCCATCACTGCAAGGTTGAGATTTTCTACGCCTTCGTAGCGGAGCTTCCATTCCGGCATTTTGCTGCGTACATGATGGGTGACATCTTTCGCCAATGACTGAAATCGGGTGCTGGTGGTGCGGCCGCAACCCGGACAGGCCGTAACCATGGGGGTAAATGCCCGCAGTCCCATGGTTTGCAGCAACTCCTGTGCGACTATTACTTCATCGCTGCGGGCCTGGCCTGGTTCAGGGGTCAGGGAGATACGAATGGTATCGCCGATACCTTCATTCAGTAAAACGGCCAGGGCTGCAGTGGAAGATACGATTCCTTTGCTACCCATTCCTGCCTCGGTCAGACCAAGGTGCAGGGGGTAGTCACAACGTTTTGCCAGTTCACGATATACGCTGATTAAATCCTGAACTGCACTGACTTTGCACGAAAGAACAATCTGCTCGTGTGCCATACCTAGTGATTCTGCCTGCTCGGCACTTTCAAGCGCGGAGCGAATCAGTGCTTCACGCATAATGACATCAGCAGCCTGCGGCTTGTTACTGTCGGCATTCAGATCCATCTGACGGGCGAGCAGGCGCTGGTCAAGGCTGCCCCAGTTAACGCCGATACGAACCGGCTTGGCGTGCTCAATGGCAAGCCCGATAATGGTGGCAAACTGGGCGTCGCGTTTTTTTCCGAAACCGACGTTACCCGGGTTAATACGGTACTTGGCCAACAGTCGTGCACACTCCGGATAGCCTTGTAACAAGCGATGGCCGTTGTAATGAAAGTCTCCGATTAACGGCACATCACAGGCCATCATTTCCAGGCGTTCCATAATGTCGGCAACTGAGGCTGCGGCGTTCTCGGTATTAACTGTTATTCGCACCAGTTCTGAGCCGGCACGTGCCAGTTTAGCGACCTGGGTGGCAGTTGCCTGGATATCTTCGGTGTCGGTATTGGTCATGGATTGCACCACTACCGGGTGCTTGCCGCCGACCAGCACGCTACCAATCTGTACCGTCGGCGTCACACGCCGTGCGGGCACACCGGGCTGTACACTCATTCTCGCATCACTGTGCAGGCGGTTTGTCGTTGGCTGAGGTATTGGCGCTGGTACTCATGATTGGCCACGCAGAACGAAGGTAGACCCACATTGACCATAAAGTCAGGGCAGCCGACAGGTAAAGCAGCATCTCACCAACCAGGGCGACAGGCAGTCCCCAAAGGTTGGTCTGAAATAGCAGGCAACTAATGGCAGTCATCTGGAATATGGTCTTGAGCTTGCCGAGAAACCTTACTTTGAGCGTGCCACGTTCTCCCATCTCAGCCATCCATTCGCGGAGCGCGGAAATCGCAATTTCACGACCTATAATAATGGCAGCAGACAAGGTAAACATGATCATCGGGAAGATTATGGGTGGAGGTGTTTGCACCATCAAAACCAGAGCCGTGGCCACCATTAGCTTGTCAGCAACCGGGTCAAGGAAGGCACCAAAGCTGGTCATCAAACCCATACGCCTGGCGAGGTAGCCATCCAGCCAATCGGTGACCGCAGCGAATATGAACACGCTAGCTGATGCCAGTGGCGCCCATCCATAGGGTAAATAGAAAAACAACACTAGCACAGGAATCAGCGCAATCCGCAGCAACGTCAAGATCATTGGAAATGTTATTTGCATGCATCACGCCTGACAAAGGTTATTCTGTCATTATCGCAGATATTGCAGCAGGTTCCTTAATGTAGTGCTTTATAAATCCTGCTGGCGAGTTGTTGATTGATACCGTGTATACCCGCCAGTTCGTCGATGCCTGCTTTGCGAACCCCCTGGAGACCACCAAAATGAGTCAGTAAGGCACGTCGCCGGTGGGCTCCGACGCCGGGTATATCTTCGAGAACTGAATGTACGGCCGCTTTTTGGCGGCGGCCACGATGGCCGGTAATGGCAAAACGATGTGCTTCATCTCTGAGCTGCTGGATCAGATGCGAAGCTGCAGACTCCGGCCCGGGTTTTATCGAGTGTGGCGCAACTGGAAACACCCATTCCTCATATCCCGCCTTGCGTGCCGGACCTTTGGCAATTCCCATTAATGGTATATCACTGAGACCGCAATCAGCCAGCACAGCCATTGCAGTGCTCAACTGACCCTTGCCACCGTCCACCACGATCAGATCCGGCAAACTCCCCTCTTCCATTTTTAGTTTACGGTATCTGCGCCCAAGCACTTCGCGCATCGCGGCGTAGTCATCCCCGGGGGCAAAGCCTTTGAGGTTATACCTGCGGTAATGCGATTTGAGCGCACCCTCGTGTCCAAAAACCACACACGAAGCCACTATCTTATGGCCGGAAGTATGTGAGATATCGAAGCACTCGATAATTTTCGGGGTCTCTTCAAGCTCCAATAGTTGTGCCAGCATCTCAAATTGACTGCCAATCCTGGCAGATTCTGCCGTGCGCATATGTAATGCATTCAATGCATTTCTAGCGGCTAGTTCCAGCCATTGTTTGCGGTGGCTGCGGGGATGCGACTGAATGCGCACTTTACGACCGCAACGTTCGGAAAATACCTGTTCAAACAGATTTCGCTGTTGCACGCTATGCGAAATGATTAATTCCGGGGGCGCCAGGCGCTCACGGTAATACTGCCCCAGGAACGCATGCAGCACTTCGGAATCGGAGTGGCCTTCAGCTTGGCTGGGGAAATAATCACGTTGTCCCAGGCTGCGACCTCCACGAACCGAAATCACTTCAATGGCACAGCCGTGTTGCAACCGGGCCAGTGCGATGACATCCAGATCACCGTTGCCCGAGGCCACAAACTGACGAGCCTGCATCTGCTTCAAATGGTTAATCTGATCTCGAAACTGCCCCGCCTGCTCGTATTGTTGCAGCTCTGCGGCCTGTTTCATCCGCCCAATCAGGCGAGTAATCACTTTTTGGCTATGTCCGCGCAGAAATAACAAGGCATTCTCTAGTTGACCCGCATATTCAGATGGGCTGATTTTCCCAACGCAGGGCGCCGTACAGCGCTTGATCTGGTATTGCAGACAGGGCCGCCGACGATGGCTGAAGTAACTATCTTCACAGTTGCGTAACAGGAACAATTTTTGGATCAGGTTGATGCTTTCACGCACTGAACTCGCCGAAGGATAAGGCCCTAGATACTGTCTGTTCTTTTCCTTTGCACCCCGGTGAAATGCAATGCATGGGTACTCGTGGTCTGTTCCCAACATCACCCAGGGATAGCTTTTATCGTCACGTAACAGAACGTTATAACGGGGTTTGAGGGATTTGATCCAGTCATTTTCTAGTAACAGGGCTTCGGCTTCGGTGCGGGTCAGACTGACTTCAATCGAATGAATTCGCGCCACCATACGCATGATCCGCTCGATTTTTGGACGGGCGTCGAAATAGCTGGACACCCGCTTGCGTAAATTGGCGGCTTTACCGACGTACAGCGCGGTACCCTGCGCATCCTGCATCAGGTATACCCCGGGGCCAGTAGACAGGCGGTGCGCATACTTTTTGCCGTCAAATATCTTTATTTCAGGCTTCTTACCAGGCACTTAGCTAGCCTGAACAAGTCATCAAGGATGGCCCAGGCCAGCCTCTCGACCGGTTTCTGGTCTCACCTTCTCCGGAATTTGCGCTGTAGCTGGCAATACAGTTAGGGCGATCGTTTGAAACCTCACAGCTTTAGCTATGGGATAAGAAGGATCGGCACAAATGTGAAGCCAGATGCGGTGCAAAACCGGATAGGACAAACTGTAATCATCAAAAATATCTAAAAACACAAATATTCTCTTGATTAAACGTCATATCTATCACTTCGAGGTCCGCCTTGGTGAAATGTTCGGGCTAACCTGTTGCAGGCGTTCCTCAAGCCGTTTAAGCAGGCCTTGCGTTGCCGCATCCAGTAAACCACACATATAGTTGAAGCCGTCAAAATCGCCATAGTATGGATCCGGCACCTCATCAGCCCCGCCTCCGGTGCGCGTGTTGGGCTCTTCTTCAGGGTGAAAGGCAAGCATCAATTGCAGAGTCGCTTTTGAATCCGGAGGCTTGATAGCCTGCAAATTTGCAAGATTACTGCGATCCATGGCGATGATCAGGTCAAAATCAAAAAAATCAGCGTTGCTTACCTTGCGAGCGCGTAAATGACCCAACTGAATACCACAACTTTCAGCCGCTTCAATCGAACGGGAATCCGGGGCGTGACCTATGTGATAGCTATGAGTCCCGGCAGAATCAATGGATAGCTGGTCCTTGTAGGCAGACTTTTCCATTTGCCGTGCCATGAAGCCTTCGGCCGTAGGCGAACGG
>CAYZLS010000046.1:9680-9989 GCA_964479355.1 uncultured Wenzhouxiangellaceae bacterium
CAAATATTACCCATACATACAAATAGTATATTAATCATAGGTTTATACAGTATATGTTATGTTTTAAATTAAAACAGTTTTTGTACACGATTGAGATCGTCCTGGGTATCGATGCCTGCAGGAATATATTCACAGGCCTGAGTCATGGCAATTTGTCCACCGTATTCCAATATACGTAATTGCTCCAGGCGTTCTGCCACTTCCAACGGACTTGGCTCCATGGCTGTAAAACGCCTCAGTGCAGCCAGTCGGTAAGCGTACAAGCCAAGGTGACGTTTCCACTCAATGCCGGCTTGCATGGCCACAGAA
>CAYZLS010000047.1:0-9891 GCA_964479355.1 uncultured Wenzhouxiangellaceae bacterium
AATTCGTTTTGCCTGGCCCTGACAGAAATTGCGCGTGGTTCAATGTCACTGGCAGGCGCAGTGGCCATGCAGTCGCTGATGGGGACCAAGTTCCTGCATATGCTGGGTAATGAAGATATCCGTGAACGACTGTTCGCACTGGCGCTTAAGGGTGAAAAAGTTGGCGCAATCTGCATGACCGAACCTAATGCAGGCAGCGACTTGGGGGGAATTGCTACCAACGCGGTCAAAGTGGATGGCGGTTACCGATTAAATGGTCAGAAGATGTGGGTGACATCAGCACCGGTGGCCGATTTCTTTACCGTGTTTGCCATTGTCGGTGAGGAAAAGGCTTTAACGATATTTTTGGTTGAAAAAGACTTCGAAGGCTTGGCGATAGGACGCGCCATTGAAAAAATGGGTGTGCGCGCCTTACCGACATCCGAACTGGCACTGAATAATTGCTTTGTTCCCGATAGTCATTGCCTGGGTGCGGTCGGTGAGGGTGTGAAACACCTGCGCAAACTTTTGGCCGAGATCAGAATTATCACCGGCGCCATGGCGGTTGGTGGCGGGTGCGGGGCGCTGGATGAGGCGGTCCGCTATGCGGGTGAGCGCAAACAATTCGGCAAGCCGATCAACCGCTTCCAGGCAATTCAATTGAAACTGGCGGAAATGGCGACTGATCTGGAAGCCGCTAGGCAGTTGGTGCACTACGCGGCTTGGTTAAAGCAGCACAACAAGCCCTGCCATCAACAAGCGGCGATGGCAAAATTGTTTGCCTCTGAAGCCGCTGCAATGGTTTGTGACAAGGCGGCACGGGTGCTGGCCTCTTACGGGTTTGCGATGGAATACCCGATGCAACGCTACTTAAGGGATATCCGTTTTACTTTAATTGGCGGTGGTACCAGTGAAATTCTCAAGTTGATTATCGCCAAGGAGCTATCCGCATGAATGCACGCAGGATTAGGGTGCTCATTGCCAAGCCAGGCTTGGACGGCCACGACCGTGGCGCCAAAATCGTGGTACGCGCGTTAATGGACGCGGGTTTCGAGGTCATCTACACCGGCCTGCGTCAGGCGCCCGAAGCCGTGGCTCAGGTGGCCCTAGAGGAAGACGTTGATGTGATCGGCCTGTCGAGTATGGCGGGCTCACACGTATCTTATTGTGAACGCCTGCACAAGCAACTCATCGAATATGGCATGGATGACAAGCTCTGGATTATCGGTGGCAGCATCCCGGCGCCGGATCAGCAGGCGTTAAAAGAGATCGGGCTTGACGGGGTTTTTCCGGCCGGCACACAGCTTGAAGAGATAGTAGGTTTCATTAACGAGAGATGCGCATGACAGTAAAAGTTAAAAAAGCCCGGAAAATGGTTAGCGGAGCGTCGGCTAAACGGCAGGATACCTCCCGGCCGGTGCACAATGAATCCGGTATCGAGATCAAGACGACCTATACGGCGGAAGATCTGAAGGCATCGGGTGGGGTGGAGATGGTTGGCTTGCCTGGTGAGTACCCGTTCACGCGGGGCATTCACCAGGAAATGTATCGCAAGCGGCCCTGGACGATGCGTCAATACACCGGATTTGGCAACCCTGAGGATACCAACGAGCGTTTCAAATTCCTGATTGAAAATGGTCAAACCGGTCTGAACGTAGCCTTTGATCTGCCGTCCCAAATCGGCCTTGATTCAGATGATGAGCTGGCCATTGGTGAAATAGGTCGGGTCGGCATGGCGGTTGATTCACTGCATGATTTTGAAACGGCCTTCAACGAAATTGACTTAGAGAAGATCACCGTGTCGCTAACCGTTAACGGCTCAGCGGCGATCATGATTGCCATGTACTTGGCAATGGCGGAAAAGCGTGGTTATGACATCAGTAAGCTTCGCGGTACCGCGCAAAACGATATTCTCAAGGAGTTTATCGGCCGGGGCACCTGGATTTTCCCGGTCGAGCCCTCAATAAAATTGGTGGCAGATACGATTGAATACTGTGCCCAGCATGCGCCGAAATACAACCCGGTCAGTGTTTGCGGATACCACATCCGTGAATCGGGTGCCGATCCCGCACAGGAAATGGCTTATGGTTTTTGCATTGCAAAAGCTTATACCGATCTGGTGCTAGAACGTGGTCTCGATGTCGATGAATTTGCATCCCGGCTGTCGTTCAATTTCAACATTTATGGCAGCATTTTTGAGCAAGTAGCGAAATTCCGGGCCGGTCGCAGTTTGTGGGCCAAAATCATCAAGGAAGAGTACGGGGCGAGCAATCCGCGTTCGATGGTGCTGCGTATGATTGCCGGCGGTGGCGGTAGCGGTCTGACCAAGGAGCAACCCCAGGTCAATATTGTACGCGGTGCCTATTACGCCCTGATTAGCGCGCTGTCCGGTACTCAGACCATGGCGCTGTGTTGTTTTGATGAAGCTTATACGATCCCTTCCGAGGACGCGCAACGCCTGTCGTTACGAACCATGCAGTTATTGATCGAGGAAATGGGTCTGTGTGACACCGTGGATCCGCTGGCGGGCTCTTATTATGTCGAGACCCTGACCAACCAGATGCGCGAGCGGATGATCAAGGTCATGCAAGAGGTCGATGCCCAGGGTGGCATTATCAAAATGGTGGCTGAAGGCACGATTCAGGCAAAAGTTTCCGCGCAGGCCTATCAATTGCTGCAGGAGATCGAATCTGGTGAATTTCCCAAAGTAGGCATTAACTGCTACCAGGTTGATGAAGACGAACCGGAAGTTGAGTACCACCCCTACGCTGAAGATGATGCGCGCCAACAGGTCGATTGTCTGAAAAAGTTGCGCAGTGAGCGGAATGACGCAGAGGTTGCCGCCACATTGGTGCAACTGGTCGATGATGCCGGCACCGGGGTGAATGTCATGCCGGCCATCATGGCGGCGGTCAAAGCTTACGCCACGGTGGGTGAGATGACCCATGCCCTGGTGTCCGTATATGGACGCTACAACGAACCGGTTCGGTTTTAGCAGGAATAGGTTAATGCTACTCATGAATATAGAAAACTACTACGTACCAAGCTCCATCGCCGCAGCGGTCCAGTCGCTGGTTCAGGGTGAGGCTACCATCCTGGCTGGTGGCACAGACCTGACACCACAAACCGCCAGCGGGGCCAAAGAGTTTGCTGCCACCCTGGTCAATATTCAGCATGTTGACGAGATGCGGGGAATATCGGTGGCGGATGGGCGTTTACGCATCGGTGGCCTGACCACGATTACAGATATTCTGGAAAGTGAACGGCTGGCTGCCGAAGCCCCGGTACTGGTTGATGCTGCAGACCATTTTGCCAGTCCTCAGATTCGCAATGCGGCATCGCTGGCCGGAAATTTATGCAATGCATCACCGGCGGGTGACATGATCATTCCGCTGCTGTTACTGGATGCTGAGGTGGAGTTGGCCAGTTGGGTCGATGGCGCGGTTTCGAGCCGTTCAGGTGCCTTGACGAATTTCTTTGTCAGCCCTGGAAAAACGATAATGCATTCAGGTGAACTGCTTACAGCCGTCGGTTTTGCCCAGCCGGGCGAAGGTTTTCGGGCTGCATTTTTAAAATCCGGCCCACGTCCGGCTCTGGAGATTTCCACTGTCTCAATGGGCGTTGCCGGGCTTGTGCATGATGGCGTGTTCAGCAATGTTCGGGTGGCCGTTGGTGCAGTTGCACCTACGCCATTGCGGGTCGGCGAGACCGAAGCGTTGCTGGAAGGTCGCGTGCTCGATGCGCAGTTAATAGACGAAGCGGTCGAGGTCGTGAGCCACGAAGTAACCCCGATTGACGATGTACGCGCCTCGGCGTGGTACCGCACGCACCTTACTGGTGTCTATCTCAGGCGGTTGTTAACCAGCGTGCAAGGTGAAAACCATGGAAATTGAAATCGAATTTACACTTAACGGTCGACCCGCCAAGGTCAAGGTGCCGGCAATGATGACGACCTTGTCCATGTTGCGGGAAAAGTTTGACTTGACCGGCGGCAAGCTGGCCTGCGGGGAGGGTGAATGTGGTGCCTGTACGGTACGGGTCGATGGCCGCACCATTAATTCCTGCCTGATGTTTGCGGTGGATTGTGCTGGCCGGGAACTGTTGACGATCGAAGGCCTGATGACTGATAGCGGCCTAGAAATAGTGCAACAGGCCTTTGTAGATCACGGTGCGATCCAGTGTGGTTATTGTATGCCAGGGATGATCATGCAGGCGCGTTACCTGCTGGACCAGCAGACGGATGCGAGGCCGGAGTTGACCCGCGACGACATCGCCCGCGGACTGGAAGGTAATGTTTGTCGCTGCAGTGGTTACACCAAGGTGGTGGATGCGGTTGCGGCAGTCGTATTGGCGGAGAATCAGTCATGAGTGCAGTATTGGAAAAAACAATTGCCCGGCAAACGATCATCGGTGCGCGTGTGCCCAAGCCGGATGCGCCAGATAAAGCAACCGGGCGCACCCGCTATATCAACGACATGGTTTTACCACGTATGCTAGTGGGTAAGATACTGCATACCGACCGGGTGCATGCAAAGATTATCAGCATCGATACGCAGGCAGTACGGGCGCTGCCGGGGGTGCACGCGGTTTTAACCGGTGCCGATGTCCCTGACTTGCGGTTTGGACCCACGCGCGATAACTCACCTCTGAAGGCTGGTAAGGTTCGTTGTATCCGTGATGAGGTGGCCGCAGTGGCGGCTGAAACCGAGGAGATCGCAACACAGGCCATTGCCCTGATCAAGGTTGAATACGAGGATTTACCGCCGGTTTTTACCGCTACTGCGGCCTTACTGCCCGGGGCGCCGGTAGTACACGAGGAGCACCCGGATAACCGCAGTTTGGCTTATGGATTCTCCCATGGTGATATCGCTGCAGCCGAGGCAGCTTCGGATATTGTGCTCGAACATGTGTTTGAAGTGCCGTATGTGACGCATTGCTGTATGGGCCCGAGCTGTGTGATTGCCGACTTTGATACCGCCGACAAGCTGACTATCTATTCACAGACCCAATACCCGTATAACTTTAAAATGGATCTGGCACCGGCACTGGGTATCCACCCGGGTGATATCCGTGTCATCCAGCCCCCGGTGGGTGGTGCTTTTGGCTCCAAGCTTGACGTGTATCCATTCGAGCCCATTTGTGTTCTGCTGGCCAAAGCAGCCAGCCGGCCGGTGAAGCTGACTTTCTCGCGGGAGGAAGAGTTCATCAACTCACCGACCCGTCAACCAGTGGAGTTTAAAATACGCAGCGGAGTTAATAAGGATGGCACCCTTACGTTTCGCAGTGTGGACGCCCTGCTCAATAACGGCGCTTATACATCCTGGGGCCCGACTACACCGGTGATACAGATGCGCACCTTTACGGGCCATTTCAGAGTGCCCGCAGTCGAGTACCGGGGTCTGGCGGCGTATACCAATAACGTGTATGCAGGCTCTTTCCGGGGCTACGGTAATGTGCAGGCAACCTATGTCACCGCCTCGGTGATGGATATACTGGCTGAGGCCGTCGACATGGACCCGATCGCCTTTCGCCTGAAGAACGCGCAGCAATCCGGTGAAGTGACACCGCAAGGCTCGATCCTGGATGATTGCAGGCTGAGCGACTGTATTGAAATTGCGGCAGAAAAGACTGATTTCCTGCGCAAACATAAGGCCAATATTGAGCAGCGTGATCAAAGCAAGCGGTTGAAGCACGGGATCGGTATTGCCACCTCAATTCACAATGCAGGGGGAGCAAAAATCCACAAAAGCGACGGCTGTGGCACGATCCTGAAGCTGGACGATTACGCCCGTGCAACCTTGATTACCGGCGCTTCCGAAATTGGCCAGGGCATCGATGCGGTATTGAGTCAAATCGTGATGGAGGAGCTCGGGATTCCACAGGGTGATATCACCATCGTGAATAACGATTCGGCGCTGGGGCCGTGGGACGTGGGCGTGCATGCCAGTCGTACCACGTTTATCGCTGGCAATTCAGCCTTACGGGCAGCGCGGGCCGCACGCAAACAGGTACTCAATGCGGCGGCGAAGCAGTCTAACGTGAGTGCCGATGAGATGGATTTGCGGGCAGGTTACGTGGTTCAGGATAACAACGGAGTGGCGATCATCAAGCTCGACAAGCTGTTGCGGAAAATGCACTTTGGTGAGGAGCCGGAACTGGTCATGGTGACCGACTACTACGAGCCCAACAGTGAACAGGAAGACGAAAACCATTTCGGAAACCTGTCCGCTACCTGGGCGCATGGGGCGTATGTCGCTGAAGTACAGGTCGATACTGAAACTGGCGAGGTTGAAGTGCTGAAGATCACTGCGGTTCAGGACGTAGGCCGGGTCATTAACCAGTTGGGTATCGAAGGACAAATAGAAGGCGGCATATCGGTGTCATTGGGTTATGCGCTCAGTGAGCAATTGCAGATGAAGGACGGCAAGGTGCTTAACCCCAGTTTTCGAGATTACAAAGTCCCAACGGCACCAGAAACGCCGGAAATCGAATTACATTTCGTTGAAAGTGACTGCAAGGAAGGCCCGCTAGGGGCGAAAGGTATTGCTGAGCTACCGGCCATTATTCCGGCGCCGGCCATTGCCAACGCAGTGTATAACGCCATCGGTATTCGTTTCTTTGCACCACCGTTGACGCCTGAAAAGGTAGCCAGAGCGCTGCATCAAGCGTCGCAGCAATGAGGCAACGCACGGTCCTAGCTCTGGAGCAGGCGCTGTCGTTGCCCTACGCGACCCTGCGCTTTGCCCAACTGGGCTGGCGTGTGATCCGCATCGAGGCAACGCCCATAGGCAAGCGTCTACCTGGAGACCCAAACCGCTATATTGGTACTCAGGTCGTGGATAATGATCGCAACAGTTATTTCATTGCACCGAACGTTGGCAAGGAATGCATTGCGCTTGATCTCAAAGACTCTCGAGGCCGTGAGCTGTTGTTGCGTATCATCAAAGAGCTGGGCGTCGATATTTTTTGCTGCAATACACTGCCCGGGCGCTACCAAAGCCTGGGTATCGATTATGCAAGGCTGAAAACGGTCAACCCGAAACTGATCTGGGCGGGGATTTCAGCCATGGGTCCGGCCTATCCCGGTGTGCCGGGTTACGACCCCGTCTTGCAGGCCATGTCGGGGTTTATGGAATTGACGGGCCGCGAGGACGGGCAACCCATGCTATCGGGTATCCCGTTGATTGACCTCAAAGCTGGTGATGAAGTTTATGCAGGTGTTTGCCTAGCGTTGGCAGAGCAGGCAGAAACCGGGCATGGGGCGGAAATTCATATATCCATGTTACAGGCGGCGGTTTCCTGGTTAATAACAACCTTGCCATTGGTGGATTTTGGCTGCGATGATTCAGAAATCACCCGCTGTGGTAATGAGCACCGCAAGTTCATTCCGACCAATGCCTACCCGACCCGGGATGGCTACATCTACGTTGCGATCGGCAACGACATCCAGTGGCAGCGGTTTACGGAGATTGAAAAATTTGCCACGGTTGCCAACGAGGTGCGCCAGACCAATAAAGGGCGGCAGGCACAAAGGCAGAGTTGTTACGAGGATATCAGTGCTATTTCGGCAAACTACTCAACTGCTGAATTGGTCAGGGAATTTGCCCGGGCAACCATTCCACATGCTGTAATTAATGACATCCGCCAGGTTCGGGTGTTAGAAGCGCTAAGCGGCAAGCTAACGACCACGGCGATGCCGAACGGCAAGCTGATCCACATGCAACCTATGGCCAGCGATATGGAATCTTCGCGAACGGAGCTGTCCTTCCCGGCCAAGTATGGTCATCATACCGGGCAGGTGCTTGCTGAGGCCGGCCTGGCTGAGGATGAAATAGAAGCGCTCGCCGGTGCGGGCGTCATCAACTTGGGCTCAGGTTGATGAGCCTGACCTCTGTAGGAGTAGTGCAATGAAAACCAACAAGCTGGATCATCTGTGTATTGCGGTGAAAAACCTGGATGCAGCCCGCAAAATATGGGAGCCGATCTTGGGTAAATCAGAACCCGATGATGCCTATATTGATGAGGCGGAAAAAATCCGGGTAGCGCGGTATTGGTTTGATGGGGTTGGTTTTGAACTGATGGAGTCGACCTCTGCAGATGGGGATGTCGCCAAGTTTATTGAGAAACGTGGCGAGGGCGTGATGCTGATCAGCTTCAACGTGGACAATACCCGGAAGGCAATGGCTGAACTTGAGGCCAAGGATTATCCCTTTATCGGTGGCGCACGTCAGTTCCGGGATTGTGAGTTTGCCTTCGTGCACCCCAAAAAAATGAATGGCGTATTACTCGAACTCATCGATGATAAAGATAAAATGGATCTGGTCTAAAAGGGGCCGGATCCACTACTGTCCCACTTAATTCAACGAAGGGTCGCCGGGGCGTGTCCTGTATGAAGACACTGTATTCCCCTGGTGGGGCGCTGACTCAGAAATCCGTGTTTGGGTATTACCCGCATCCCCACTCAGGCCCCGCGAACATACTAAAACATCCCCAACTCAAGCCGCGCTGCTTCGGTCATATATGCCGGTTTCCAGAACGGTTCCCAGGTTAAATCAACCTCGACTTCATTTACCCCATCGATCCTTAAAATAGCGGTTTTAATCCATTCAGGAATTTCCTCGGCCACCGGGCAGGCCGGAGCGGTCAGCGTCATGATAACCAGGATTTTGCCGTCATCTGAAAAGCGTAAATCATAGATCAGACCGAGGTCAAACACACTGACGGGGATTTCAGGATCGTATACACCGCGTAAGGCTTCGACCACCTGGGACTCGAGTGGAGAGTCGGCATTGCCTTCCAGGTAGGGAACCAGTAGGTCTTCGTAGTTGATCTCTTCAGTCATCGGTTGTCCGCTAAATTAGTAAAATGGTACTATAATTATGTAATTGGCCTCAAACCCCAGTATCGTAATGGTTTTCATTAAAAATAATGAGGCATTCTAACTCAAAATGTTCAGTTCCTGGCTTCGGTATCCGCAAGGCCGAAGAATCTGATTTGCCGGCCATCATGACCTTCGATGAGCGCAGTAATAAGGGCTCGAATCCCCGTTATTGGCAAGAGATGTTCACCCGCTATGGTGACGATAAAAGCAAACAGCTTTTCCTCGTTTGTGAAGCCGGTGCTGAGATCGTGGGCTTTATTATCGGTGAAGTCAGGGACTGGGAATTTGGTTCCCACCCCTGCGGTTGGGTGTTTGCCCTGGGGGTACGGCCCGACATCAGGCTCGAGGGTATCGCGACCAAACTGTATGCTGCAATGTGCGAATTTTTTAAAACAGCGGGTGTTAGCAAAGTGCGCACCATGGTGTTCCGGCAAAACCATGATTTCAACTCGTTTTTCCGTAGTCAGGGCATGATGGCTGGTCCTTATGTGCAGTTGGAAAAAGACCTTTGAAACTTCAGCAATCCACCCTGCTGGGTCTTTATGCCGTCCTGGAACTCGCCCATGCCGATGGCGGTCAACTCTCGGCAGGCGCCATCGCTAGGAAATTTAATGTATCCATCAATCATCTGGCGAAGGTGCTGCGCACCCTGGTCAGAGCCGGCCTGTTGCAGGCAGTACGAGGCGCTGGGGGTGGTTATCGGTTTACTGGCAATATCAAGCGCACCACCCTGATGGATGTGATTGAGTTGTTTGAACCCGTCACGATCGAAGGCTTTGAAAACCGGAACGAATCCCATGTAACCGAGGTCGAGGCCGGACTTGCAGTCGCACTTATCGAAATTACTGAAATGATGCAGGCAACCTTGCGTTCAATCACGCTGGGGACGATGTTGAAGATTATGGAGAGAAGCACTACTTACCAGTTAACCTCAGATTCAGACCCGGTACTGGAGAAATGACCGGTACAACGCCGGGTAAGTGCTTGCTATTGGGCCTATTTCAAACTCACCGGCGGCAGCGTACAAATTG
>CAYZLS010000048.1:0-9746 GCA_964479355.1 uncultured Wenzhouxiangellaceae bacterium
ATAATCACAACTGGGACCAGTTTATTGCAATCTGGCACGAGGATGCGGTGTGGGAGATCGGGCCGCCGTTCGGAACGTTTCACGGTCATGAAGGCATCCGTGAGGCTGTATTCGATATTCTTTATCCGGTCTGGCGCGAAACCCATCACCTGTCCTCTAACCTACGCTTGACCTTTGATGGCCCTGACAAGGCCCACGGTGTTTGCGACGTGGATTGCATGGGTGCCACCACCGATGACGTGGTGCAAATGATCAGTGCTACCTATACGGATGATTTTGAACGTCGTGACGGTAGCTGGAAGATTGCTCGCAGGCACGTCGTGATTCACTATTTCAACCCCATCCCCGGAGCAGAAATGGTTGCTCCCACGGACTGAGCCGAAGACCAATTCCTGTGGGCTACCGGCAAACTGTATGTCATTGTGAGGAAATTGCTGGCTCCCGCGTTGCTGTCTGGCACTTGCTGACCGACTGGGCCGGTATTATTGACTGGATGCCGGATGGTTATTTGCAAAGCTTGCAAATGGAAGGGCAAGGCGAAGGTGCAGTACGTCACCTGGTGACGGGTAAAGGCGTGCAAATTTCAGAAAGACTGGATACCATGGATCGGAGCGCAGGAATTGTTCTGCTTTCCATCATTGATCCGCTGCCCTGGGGTATGCTGACCTATACGGCCAAGGCACAGCTGGAAGATGCCGGTGAAGAGAATTGTCACCTGAGTTGGTGCGGAACTTTCGAATTACCGGCAGGTGGCCAGCAGGCCGAAGAACTGGTGATATTGCTGAAGAAATCCTATGCAGCTATGTTCAGCGGAATCCGTGGCGAGTTGGCAAGGAAAAACGACGAAAAAGAGCATGACTGAAAAAGGCAACAAACGTCTCACGGGCAAAGTGGCCATCATTACTGGTTCCGGCAAAGGCATCGGGAAGGCCATTGCCCGGCGTTTCGCTGCGGAAGGTGCAAGGGTCGTGGTCAATGCCCGCAGTGGGGACGATGTGCAACAGGTCGTAACTGCAATCAAGGCCAGCGGGGCGGAGGCATTCGGGTGGGTGGCTGACATAGGTATGGCCAAAGGAGCGAGGTCACTGATAACCGCGGCTGTTGAACACTATCAGCAGCTCGACATCCTGGTTCATAACGCCGGGATTTTTCCATACGACCCGATTGATAAAATGGCAGATGAAACTTGGCTGGAAGTCATGGATATCAACCTGAACAGTGTTTTTTATCTCAGCAAGGCCAGTCTAGGGCCCATGCGGCTGCAGGGTGGCGGACGCATGCTTTTTATTTCCTCCATCCAGGGGAATCGTGCCGCGGTTCCCGGCACCGCGCATTATTCAGCTTCCAAGGCTGGGCTAAACGGATTTATCCGTTCAGCTGCACTGGAATTCGCACGCGATCTCATCACCGTCAATGGCGTTGAACCGGGTATGACCCTGACTCCCGGAGTTGAACAATCGATTTCAGCAGAACGACGTGAAAAGATGGCGCAGACCGTACCGCTCAAACGCTTCGGAACCCCGGAGGAAGTGGCCGGCGCGATGCTTTTCCTGGCCAGTGACGATGCTGCCTATGTGACCGGGCAAACCTTGGTCATGGACGGTGGTGCGACCCTGCCGGTTTTCAGGGGTTGATCGCCCGGTCTCGATGCAAAGACGGGCTCCAATGCAGGACAAGCTCACAACCGTCCAAGAGGCTATTTCCTTGGTCAATGACGGCGACCTTGTGGCCTTGCAGAACATGGCCACCCAGGCCGCACCCATGGCCCTGGTACGTGAACTGATCCGGCAGCAGAAACGTGAGTTGGGGCTGGTAGTATTGGTTGGCGGCATGGCCGTCGACTGGCTGGCCGCCACCGGTGTGATCAATCGCCTGACCGGCGCAGCCGTGACCATGGAGCAATTCGGGCTCTGCCAGCGGTATCGCAAGGCCGTTGAACAGGGCCTGATCCGGGTAGAGGAGTTGTCAGAGACCCTGCTCAACGCGCGTCTTGGTGCCGGAGCCCGAAGCCTTCCTTTTCTACCCAGTCGGGGTGCGATTGGAAGCGACCTGATTGCGCAGAACCCAGACAACCTGGTCATGCTTGATGATCCCTTCGGCGGCAGGCCGGTTGTGGCCTGCCGAGCGCTGGTACCGGATGTCGCTTTGATCCATGCGCACTGCGCCGACCGTTTTGGCAATGTCCAGTATGAGCCGACCGCCATGTGGCCGGATATCGCGATTATGCCCATGGCAGCCAGCAAGCTCATCGTCAGTGCTGAAGAGATCGTGAATAGCGAAGTTCTGCGTGAACATCCCGAGAAAACCATCCTGCCCGGGTTCATGGTTGATGCCGTGGTTGAAATACCATTTGGCGCGCATCCCACGTCCTTTTTCCCCAATTATGGCTACGACAGCCGCTTCTATCTTGAGTGGGCTGCAGCATCGCGGGATGCTGTAGCAGCTTCTGAGCTGATCGATCGTTATGTTCTGCGGCCACAAGATCAGCAGCAGTATCTCGATGCGGTCGGTGGAGACGAGACCATCGACAGGATGCGGAACTGGGAGGAGAGGCATTGACCCACGATTGGCGCAATAGCCCCGTTTCGGCTGATTATTCGGTCGATGAGTTGATGATCGTCACGCTGGCTGATTATTTTCAGAATAATGAACAGGCCTGCAATGGTATGGCTTCATTCATACCTGTTGCGGCCTTCATGCTGGCGCGGTTAACCCATGCACCGGAGCTGGTCTGGATAGCTAGTTCGGTCGGCCTCGATCCCAGGCCAGCCAGGATTCCCGCCTCGACACTAGAGGCACCCTTGTGGAAGGACTCCATCATGTACCTCGACCAGTACACGGATTTCTGGGATCTGGTGTTGAATGGCCGCTGGATTACTAAGTTCTGTGTGGGTGCAGCTCAGATCGACCAGTTCGGAAACGCCAACAATTCGGTGATCGGTGCGGACTATCACTCGCCAAGGGTCAGGTTGCCGGGAACCGCTGGGCTGGCGGATATGTGTTCCATTGGCAAGGACCTTTACTACTGGGTTCCGGATCATTCCCGGCGCAGCCTCGTGAAGAAGGTTGATTACATATCCGGAGCCGGCTTTCTTGATGGTGGCACCACGCGTGAGCAGCTTGGGCTCGGCGGTGGACCGCAGGCTGTGATCAGCAACCTGGCGGTAATGGATTTTCACCCTGAAAACAAGCGTATGCGACTGCAATCTGTCCATCCGGGAGTAACCCCCGACCAGGTTCAGGCCGCCACCGGTTTCGAACTGCTCATGGCATCAGATCTCCTGCCCGAAACTAGGCCACCCACGATTGAACAGGTCCGACTGATCCGGGAAGTGATTGATCCTGCTGACATGCGGAGACGCGGATTCTAAAACGAGCAGGGTAATCCAAGACCTTCAGCGATCATACCAGTATCCGGCACCAGTCTTTTGGGCATTCCCTGCCCACTCATTTGCGCACTTGGTCGCGGAACATCCGGACCTCTTCGTCAAATTCAAAATACATACAGCATCTTTGTTTGCTGGTTGTTGCGGATGGATTCCGGCAGCCTGAATACATACAATGCATTGCCACCGTTTGGTTGGTAGATTTCCTTTGAGTCTCCCGTGGATATTCGAGGTCAGCTTTTCAGCTGTTCAGTTCATCAGTTTCAAGACTTCAGATATCTGAAATCGTAAAATTCGCTTATGGCTCGCGTGGTAAGGCCCATGCTTGCCGCTACATTGTCCATCGCCGACTGTAGCAAGCTTTCAGAGCTACATCCCTGGTGGGTGTAGCAGTGGCGGATGATTTGCACCGTTGGGTCAAGTTCACCGGGTGGCATTCTGAAGTGACTGACCAGCACTTTTCGCAACACCGTCTCGTCCTGCGCAAAAATGATGTTCATCGCTTGTTGATATACGGCTGTCATAACGGCAACCAGCTCAGGTTGTCGTTCTATGAACTCATTGGATACTGCCAGCCCGGTACTGGGTATTCGTAAATTCTCACCAATGAAGGCTAAAGATTCACAGCCACGCAGTTCTACTTCAGCCGGCATAAAACAGGAGCTCAACAGTGCCGCATCTACACTACCAGAGGCAAGCAGAGCAAGACGTGCCACATCGTCCCGTGAAGGAATCAGGTCGGCTGTAATATCTGCGTTTTGCAGTAAACGTTCCAGGAATTTCCCCGGCGGGGCCCCTCCAGGATAGGTCGCCACCTGTCCGTTGGCCAGTTGTTCAATGGAGTCAACGCCGGCTCTTCCATAGAGCCAGAACATGGGACGATCACAGGCGACAAACAACACTTTGAGTTGATCACCTGAAAGAAATTTGGCTAGGGCCATGGCACAGGCGGCATGAAAGGTGTTTTTCGGGATGGCATCATCCGGCAGAAAAGTGGTATCAAGCAGTTTGACCTTGATACCAGCCTCGGCATAAAGGCCGCCAGTTTCGGCCACACCATGACACAGGAGTTCATGTATATCGTAGGCTTTGAATCCCAGGTAAATTTCGTTCATCGCACGCGCCTTACGGCACACCAAGAACGCTTCTTGCCTTTGACAAACCGCAATCTTGGCTTTGCCTGTGCTGCCGCCTGGATGTTCAATGGCCATTTCTCACACATGGGGTATGACCTGTTCAGCAAACGCCTCCATGTAGCGAATCGGATCAGGCATGGCGAAGGGTAAGACGAAGTCATCGATGCCGAGGTCGGAAAGCGTGCGAAAACGGTGGATTGCTTCAGCCGGTGGGCCGGCAATGGTAATCGCCTTGTAGATCCGGTCGGTGAGTAAATTACTATGTTCAGATTCGTTGCTGCCATGTTCCGCATAATCATAGGAAGCCTTGAACTGTTTTAGATCTTCAAACAGATCGTCGTCAAAATACTTTCGCGGCACGGTCTTGAAGACCGTGCCGGCAGCCACTGAAGCATATCCTTTGAGGGCTTGCTGCGCGGTATTCCGGTCTTCGTTTACCGAGGTGGCAACACGCATATAGAGTTTGAGGTCTGAGAGTCGTCTGCCCACTGACTCCGCACCTTTACGAATATGGTCTAGGGCGTATTGCACCAGCCTAGGTTCCGCGCCTACCTGGAAAAGCACACCATCGGCAACCCGCCCCGCCAATTGCAGGGATTTGGGACCTGAACTAGCCATCACTATGGGTACTTCAGTGTTTGACCAGGGCATCTGCAATTTGGCACCTCTATAGTCAACTTTGTCACCACGCAACAGCCCTCGAATGATGCCCAGCTTTTCTTCAAAGGCAGCAAGCTTTTCAGGTTTCAGCCCCAGGTTGTACACCGCACTTTCTCCCACACCGATGCCGCAAATTGCACGACCTTCGGACAGCTCCTGCAAAGTCGCCCAGCTATTTGCCAGTACTGCGGGATGGCGCGTAACGGTGTGGGTAACGCCACTAGCGAGTTGAAGTTTGCTGGTCTGAGTGGCGAGCACGGAAAGAATACTGTAGACATTCCGCATGACGGAATGCGAATCGGCCACCCAGATGCCGGCATAACCCAGTTCTTCTGCACGCCGACCCATCTCGAGGCAGGCCTCGATCGGGCGATTGGGTAAACAACCCACGTGGAACGATACCGCCATACATAAACTCCCGAACAAAATGTTGAGATGGATCGATGTATTATATTGTGTTAGCTTAGCCAGTGTTGCAGAAATGTTGCTTGAGACCAAACCGTGTGCATTTAACAACATGAAAACATTAAAAAACTTTAAAAGAGGGTTTTGCCATTGGCAAAGGTAAAAGTAAACGGCAAAAGTTACGAATTAGAAGCAGGCGAATCCGTCCTAGCCACCCTGATCCGCAATGGTCTGAATTCCCCCCTACTCGTGTCAACGCGGGACATGTCTGACCTGTTTAAGTCAGCTCATCTCAGGCAATGTCCCAGAACGATCGCAAAGTGTTTTGCTTAAGTCGCAAAAAGAAAAGAAGCTGTTCCTTGCCTGTGTCTGCTATCCCAAAGAAGATATCGAAATAGCATTACAAACCCGGGAAATCCTGGGTCAGGAAATCCCGGGTCAGAGTCAAGTGCTAGGGTAGACCGCAGGGTTGTGGCGAACCAACCTGACTGCTAGCAATTCGCACTGGATATAATGTTAACTCTGCCTCCGAAATAAGATGTAAACCATGTGACCGGAATACACCCTCACGTTAAGCGCGCTTTAAACACGCCTTATTATCATCATGTACATGAGTTATTCACGACTGGCTTGGAGCCGGGATATCGCCGGGCTGAGTAAGAACACAAAAATCCCTGCAACCACTCCAAATATACATAGCTTGAGGAAGCTCCCCGAGAGCGCTGCAGAATCATTTAATTGCATATGCCTGCAACAACACCTGCGAGAATGTTGCCAATAGCGCCTGCTACAAACCACAAACCCATCGTGATACCCATTAGCCCCAATATTTCATGAGTACGTCAGATTTGGTCATTGACTTCTAGATGTTGCTGTCATACCAGTTCGTTAGCAACCTTCGTGGTTTTGCCCAACTGAGCTACTGTGGCACGCGCTGCATCGCGCCCGGAGATGCAGGCTCCATGGATGCTCGCATAGGCATTGCTCGAGGTTGCTTCACCCGCAAAGAAAATCCGGTCATCGATGGGCTGAGCGAGTATCGTTCGCTGATCCGCAGCGCCGGGTCGCGCGCAACTGTACGCGCCTTTAACCCACGCGTCTTGGTCCCATGCCGACACGATATGGTGCGTAGGATCCGGCACTGCTCTATTTCCTGCTGCTGCGCGAAGCTTCGCCAGCACAAACTCTATCGTCGCTCGCTCGCCCGACTTTTCCATCCATTCGGATATGCGACCGCCCGTTACGATTTCGACGTAATCATTGCCAAACGGTTGGTTCCTGAAGTGGATCGGCCCGTCTCCGGATGTGTTGACGGTGAAATGCGCAGGGAGTTCGCCCAAGACTGGTTTACCAAACATCACTGCTATTCGGGTATGGCTGCCCAGTGGAAGTCCTTCGATTGCTTCGAGCTTCCAATCGGGCAGAGCTGGCGAGAAATCGATCTGGCGAGTCGATAGCACGCCGTTAGAGACTGTCAGGATAACTTTGTCAGCATCAATACGACCCTTAACTGTATCCAGCTTGAGCCACGAACCGGAAGAATCAACTTTGCGAACAGCGGAATTCAACTTGACAGGTACGTCCGCGCCGTATCGGGCCATTAGATTGCCAAGTCCGCCGGCGACTGCGAGGTCGTCTTCCTCGTGTGCGAAAGCCAAAGCGTCCTTGGCCGAAGCCTGATCGACGTCACGGGTAGAATCCTTTGCGTATAACGCGTGAAAGTACGTTGCCCAGCGATCGTCGTTATCAATGGCATCAAACACGGATGAGTCCCGATGACCGTTACTCGCGTGCGCCATCGCATCGAATTGTTTGTCCCAGTATGCGCTTAGTTCCTGGTCGATACCCTTTGGCAGCCATTCACCGTCCTCGAAATATCGCCCAGCCGTATAGTGTTTGTCATCCTTGACGAGCCGCAATTGATCGCGCTCGGCAAGGCGCATCAGCGGATTTATGGTTGGCTCCATGATCCAATGTGCGCCCAGATCGAATGGCATTCCGGGCGCAAGGACTTCAGTGTAGGCACGGCCACCGATTCGGTGTGAAGCCTCGAGCAGAAGGAAGTCCTGCTCAAGCCGCTGCAATTCCTTTGCGGCAGTCAGGCCCGCAGCGCCAGCTCCAACGATTACTATCTTCGTACTGGTCATTGTGTGAAATCCAATTTTGCTTCGTTCTGCCGGTGTCGGGCAGAGCGGTATGGGCGGTCATGCCTGTCCCGCTATCGTAAGCAGGTTTGATTTATCTCTGAGATTAAGTTCTGGAGGGATTATATTGTATTTTCCGGTACACGATGAAGGCTGCGATCAAGCCAACAAAACTCAAAGCAGAAACAAACAGAAAATATTTTTGATACCCGCCGGCGCCAGGGGTCGCATCTAAAATCATCCCCCCTATAATGAGCATAAAAATGTCAGGCGTATATCCTATTACCGGAATAAGACCCGTCGCTGTACCTGTAACAGCTATGGGAATGGCGCCTTGTTCCAGCAGGGAAAAATAAATCCCGCGTAAGGCATAAACCGGATCAGGCTACTCGAGATACTGCGAGAGCATGAAGCCGTAGAGTCGCATCTTGTACTCTCCGGCACTGGCAGAATGAACATCCCGATAGAAACCGACTGGACAGTGAAAGAGGTCGAAAAACTCGCTGACCACGTTCACCGGAATGCTGATGTGGGGGCGTCCATCGCCAGCGGATCTTTCGACACCGATGGAATGATTGAAAAGACAAACCCTCCCGCCGCTGTGATCACTAGCGCAACGGATATGAGCTTGCGTGGTGAAATGCGATCTGCAAGCCAGCCGCTTGGAAAGTAGGTTATAAGCGCGAGAAACCCAAAGGTGCTTGAAAGAATACCCAGTTGCGTTTTGGAGAAACCAAAAGCATTTTGCATGGGCACGTAAAAAGTCTCTGATACAAAAGGCAACCAATACATGATGCAGCCAGACAAGCAGAGCAAAACCATGGTTAGTCGTTTCTCCGCAGCAGTCATTGAGCAGCGCTTTTCGATTGCCGAACGCGCCAATCTATTGACAAGTACTCTGCCTGAATCATGGGGGTCAGTGGACACGAAAAAAGTCAATATGTCAAAGTGACAGAGACAGCTTGATCATTCGTCATTTTCCAAATGAAGTGAATGGAAAGTTGATTTGTAGTCATTATAATGGCGGCGGATGGGATAAATAGAAGGCATAGCAGCAACTCCATCGCCAGGTAGTCCAAGAATAGGTTCAATTCATAATCAAGGAAGGAATTATGTCCACACAAACAGATGTAGTTATTGTCGGTGCCGGTTCTGCCGGGTTATCAGCCGCCAAAGAACTCACTAAACAGGGAATTTCATTTATCGTGGTAGAAGCCTCTCATCGTATTGGTGGTCGCGCTTACAGTGAAGAAATTGCCCCTGATGTCTGGTTTGATTTGGGTTGTGCTTACTTAGACGTTGGATCTGAATCTCCAAACCATATTGACGAAAGCAATCCCTTTATAGATTTTGCAAAAAATCAGGGTGCTGTTATCGAGGAATATCAGTACGACGCACATTACGTTTATAACGGTAGGCCGCTAGATGATAAGGAGATGAAAGCACTGGAGAATTATTACAAAGAATGTGAAGAAGATATACGGAGCTCTGTTGATGGTGGTGATGACGGCGCTATTAGTGAAATCATTGATCTCGAAAATCCCTACGCAACACCGTACATTGACATGATGGCTGTAACAGCACCTAAAGATCTTGATGAGGTATCGGCAGCCGATTTTTTCCATAAGGTTAAAGATCATACAAGTTTTAACACTCTGCGCGGCTATGGAAATTTAATCGCACAGTGGGGCACCGACATTAAGGTCTCATTAAATACCAAAGTGGAGAGTGTTGATTGGTCGGGAAAAGATGTCCTTGTAAAAACCGTTAAAGGATCAATTCGAGCCCGTTGTCTCATCAGCACCGTGTCCAATGGAATATTGGCTGCACAACATATTCACTTTAAGCCACGATTACCCGATTGGAAATTGGAAGCCATTCAAGGGCTGCCCATGGGCGCCGAAAATAAAATCGGGGTGCATTTTACTAAAGATGTTTTTGACCCCGAGGCTGGCGGGTATTATCAGTCTTGGTCCAGTGAAGCACAGGGGGCTTACATCGATGTAAACCTCATG
>CAYZLS010000049.1:0-9735 GCA_964479355.1 uncultured Wenzhouxiangellaceae bacterium
CGGTGCCACTTTCCAGGTGGCCATCAAAATCGGGAAATTCCAGGGAATAATCTGACCCACAACCCCCAGCGGTTCGTGGATTTCCATGGAAACCGTATTGGCATCAAGATCAGCCACATCACCGGCTTCAGCACGTATGACACTGCCAAAATAGCGAAAGTGATCGGCCGCCAGTGGGATATCGGCCGCCATGGCCTCCCGGATGGCTTTGCCATTATCCCAAGTCTCCACCAGTGCCAACTGTTCAAGGTTTGCCTCAATGCGCTCGGCAATAGCGAACAGGATATTGCTGCGCTCAGCAACTGATGTCTTACCCCAGTCAGCGGCTGCTTTCCACGCAGCTTCAACCGCAAGATCAATGTCCTTGCTATTGGAACGGGGCACTTTGGTGATAACGCTGCCATCAACTGGTGAGATGTTATCAAAATACTCACCGTTAACGGGCGCTACCCACTGACCACCAATATAGTTTTCATATTGGCTCTTAAACTCTGGTTTTTGATGGGACATGCTGTTGCGTCCTCCAATTTTTTGCAAGGCACTGAGTATAACAAGCAATTTCGCCGCTTTTCTATGGCCCCGGGCTTCGAAAATGTGCTGGTATTCTTCTACAGCCACTCCTTCTGAACGTATGGGATGGGAGAGCCTTGAGTCAGGGGGATTAAGACCACTGCAGCAACTTGTGCAAAACCAGTAGCTCTTATGGCTGGGGATGCTGTTGTGCGTTATTCAGAGCTTCTATCAACTGCAACGCAAACGGGTCAGCAGAGTTGATTTCCAGCAGTTTCTGCGCCCAGACAATAGCCTTTGAATGACGCCCCAAATCCCGGTTGATGCTGGCGAGTATCTGTAAGATCTCCCGGTTATGGGGATGCAGCACCAGGCCCTGTTGCAGAACCTGCAACGCCGCTTCTGATTGACCCGTAGAACTTAAGGCAACGCCATATACATAGGTGTAACGGGCTGAGTCGGGCTGTAATTCCGCCGCTTTTTTTAATGCCGGCAAGGCCGTACCCAATTGCCGGCGACGCACCATTAATAAGCCGGTGGCATGGTAGAGCGTTGCGTTGTCAGGCACTGCGACCAGACCCTGTTCAAGAATCTTTCCCGCAAACTGATCCTGACCCTGACTGCGGTACAGATCTGCCAGGTTTGCGTACGCCGGTACAAATTTTGAATCCAGCTTTAGTGCCTTCCGAAAGGCTTTTTCCGCTTCGACGCCGGCACCAGTTTGGGCATACATATTACCGAGGTTCAACTGTGATTCAGGCCGTTCAGCATTCACATTTTGTGCATCAATAAACTCTTGTAGCGCAGACTGCAAAACATTTTTCTCCGCTGCGCGGAGTTGTGAGCGCAGTGCGGGCGCGCTAATCCTGGCTGCCTCTACGCGCACCAACCTGACCGGGTCGCTAAGCAATTTGGCTGCAAATTGGTAGCGGTTTTCCGGCGGTAATGCCTCCAATGAACCCAGCGCGGCGTACCTGACCAGAGGGCTCTGGTCGGCTAGCGCTACTTGCAAGGCTGCACCGGACAACGGACTCAGAAAAGCCTGCAACTCGAACGCGGCAGTAGCGCGGACAAGGTCGGGTAGTTGCGAGTCCCTGGCGATTTTGATCAGTGCTAATTCCGACTGGGGTGCACCGGACCTTGCCAAGGAAAAAGCATCAGTATAGTTCTGATAGGGTTGCCTGGCTCCAGGCCACAGTCGCTTGAATTGTTCGGCAGCCCAGGCTGTACTCCGATCTGTATGGCATTGGTTACAGGCGTTGGGGGTGGCAAACTCCAATGACAGATCGGGTCGGGGAATACGCAAGCTGTGATCTCTACGAGGGTCAACAACCATGTAGTTATTGGCCGGCATATGGCAATCCAGACAGCGGGCACCGGTTGATTCCGGTGCATGCTGGTGGTGCGCAGTGCTGGCGTATTGGGTGGGTAAATGACACTGGGAACAAACCTGATCCTGCGCAGCCCTCAATTCCAGACTGTGTGACTCGTGACAATCACTACAGGTCACACCTGCCACTTGCATCCGGCTTTGCATAAACGAGCCCCAGACAAATACTTCATCCAAAATCTGGCCATCCGGGTGGTAAAGACCGGCACTTAGCAAGGCGGGGCGGTAGTGGTCCAGAAACAAACCGTCAGATTCAATGCCAGTCTTGAGTAATCCCCGCCGTGAGTGGCAGGCGGCGCATACGCCAATTTCGTGGTTGTTCCCCGCCGGCGGTTCGCGCCTGGCGATACCGGTTTCCGGGTTCATTACCCAGCGCACATCTTGCCGGTCACGTAATAACAATGCCAAGCCCCTATTGGGGTCCTGCTGCCGGAGTTGCTCGTTCTGTGCTGCCCATTGCAGGTGCTGCCCGCCCGGACCATGACAGGACTCACAGCCTACATCGATATCGGTCCAGCTTGTCTTGAAAGTGTTATTAACGCTGTCGTAATTTTTTTTCAGGTTGGTTGAGTGGCAACCTGCACACATGTAGTTCCAATTCTGCTGAGGCCCCGTCCAGTGCAATTCATCCCCGGCTTTTATGCTCTCATCTGGATACAGGTGGAACCAGCGTTGTCCACCCAAGCTTGCAGACCGGGCATCCCAGGCAATGCCCAGGGCTTGCACCCGGCCATCAGGGAATTCAATCAGATACTGTTGCAATGGTGTGACACCGAAGGTATAGCGGATTTCAAAGCCCTTGATACTGCCGTCGGCAGCATCCGTGCTAACCCAGTATTGACCATTTTTGATAAAAAACCGCGAACTTACGCCATTGGCTGAAAACTCCGCACCATTAAAATCTCCCAGCACGGTATCTTTACTCGCGTGCTGCATGGCCAGATCGTGATGGGAGTTTTGCCAGCTTTCATGTTGTTCGCCATGGCAGGTAGCACAGCTCTTGGTGCCAGTAAAGTCACTGGGTGCAGCATACACACCGTAACTGACGGCAAGCAAAGCAAAAGCTGTAATCAAAATTCGCAGCATACAAAATTACCCATAATGGATTCAGAGGTACCACTTAGAATTTTGATTGTACTATTATGACTTAGCGTTTGAGCTGTTTGCGTAAATGCTCCATGGCCTGCAACTGCGCAACAGCCTCTGCCAGTTTAGCCTGGGCTTGTGCTATTTCCATTTCACCCGTGCGGTCAGACAGCTCACGTTCTGCCTCCGCCTTGGCTGCTTCGGCTGCAGCCTGATCAAGATCTTCTCCGCGCATCACAGTATCAGCAAGCACAGTCACAACATGTGGCTGCACCTCGATAATACCACCAGAGACAAAATAGAATTGCTCTTCGCCCGCCACATCCTGAATCCGCACAGGCCCTGCTTTGAGTTGCGTGATCAACGGCGCATGCCGCGGCGTGATACCCAATTCGCCGGCGATACCGGTGGCAAAGACCATCGCCACCTCACCCGAGAAAATTTCCTCGTGGGCGCTTACGATGTCACAGCGAATAGTCTTAGACATGATTATTCACTCTATGCTGCGGCCTTGCTGGTCATTTCCGTACCCTTGGCCACGGCTTCTTCTATCCCGCCAACCATGTAAAACGCCTGCTCGGGCAGGTTGTCGTACTCACCATCAATGATGCCTTTGAAAGCACGGATGGTGTCTTTAAGGGTGACGTATTTTCCGGGTGAGCCGGTAAAGGTTTCGGCAACAAAGAATGGCTGGGACAGGAAACGCTGTACCTTACGGGCCCGCGCCACCACTTGTTTATCTTCTTCAGATAGCTCATCCATACCGAGAATTGCGATGATGTCCTTGAGCTCTTTGTAGCGCTGTAATACACCCTGAACCGCGCGGGCCACATCGTAGTGTTCCTGACCGATCAGGTTTGGATCTAGCAAACGTGAAGTTGAATCCAGCGGATCAACTGCCGGGTAAATACCCTGCTCGGCAATATTACGGCTCAGTACCAACGTTGCATCAAGATGTGCAAAGGTGGTCGCAGGTGATGGATCGGTCAAATCATCCGCAGGTACATAAACCGCCTGGAATGAGGTGATTGCACCGGTCTTGGTCGTGGTGATGCGCTCCTGCAGCATACCCATCTCCAGAGCCAGTGTCGGCTGGTAACCCACCGCTGAAGGCATCCGGCCCAGCAGTGCCGATACTTCGGTGCCCGCCAGTGTGTAACGATAAATGTTATCGATGAACATCAACACATCGTTACCCTGGTCACGAAATTCTTCAGCCATGGTCAAACCCGTCAACGCTACCCGCAGGCGATTGCCAGGTGGTTCATTCATCTGACCGTAGACCAGTGAAACCTTGCTAAGCACATCGGCATCTTTCATCTCGTGATAAAAGTCATTACCTTCACGGGTACGTTCACCCACGCCGGCGAATACTGAAAAACCTGAGTGCTCGATCGCGATGTTTCGGATCAACTCCATCAGCGTTACCGTTTTACCCACGCCGGCACCACCAAATAAGCCAACCTTGCCACCTCTGGCAATCGGCATGATCAGGTCGATGACCTTGATACCAGTTTCAAGCACGTCGTTGCCGCCGGCCTGTTCTTCATATGAAGGTGGTTTACGGTGAATGGGCATACACTTTTCTTCACCAATGGGGCCGGCCTCATCAATCGGTCTACCCAACACATCCATTACACGGCCCAAGGTCTTCTCCCCCACCGGGACACTTATCGCGTCGCCGGTATTGCTCACCGGCAAGCCACGTTTTAAACCATCGGTTGAACCCAGTGCAATACAACGCACCACACCATCACCGAGCTGTTGTTGAACTTCCAGCACGATATCGGTCCCATCTACGTTGCAGGCGTTGAAAATTTTGGGCATCGCCTCGCGTGTAAACTCAACGTCTACGACGGCGCCGATTACCTGAACAATTGATCCTAAACTCATAACATATTTCCTGTTTTCTGGTTTAAACCGCAGCCGCTCCACCGACGATTTCTGAAATTTCCTGTGTGATCGCTGCCTGACGGGCCTTGTTATAGACTAGGTTAAGCTCATCGATCAGATCACTTGCATTGTCAGTAGCGCTCTTCATCGCAATCATGCGTGCAGCATGCTCGGAAGCAAGATTCTCCAGTACTCCCTGATAAACCAAGACCTCGATATAACGCACCATGACACTGTTTAACAAGGTCTCGGCATCCGGTTCGTAAATGTAATCCCAGATATCCTTAACTTCCTCATCATCAGTCGGTGGCAACGGCAGCAACTGCTCAATGACCGGCTTTTGCACCATGGTATTGATGAAGTCGTTGTGCACCAGGTATACGCGATCTATTTTCTTGTCACGGTATTCTTCCAGCAGGGGTCGGATCGCGCCGATCAGGTCTTCAATCTGTGGTTTCTCACCCAGATCACTGGCAACTGCAGTGACTTCAACTTTGACATTTTTAAAATATGCGATAGCCTTCTTGCCCAGTGTCACTAGGCAGATTGCCACATCCTTTTTCTGCCACTCACCCATTTCTGCCAGCATTTTCTTGAACAGGTTATTGTTCAGGCCGCCACACAGGCCACGGTCACTGGATATGACAATGTAGCCGACCCGCTTCACCTCCGGGTGCTTGATGGTAAACGGATGCTGGTATTCAGGGTTGGCTTTGCCGAGATGGCCGATCACACGATTCATCATGCGCGCATAAGGTCGGCTCTCCCTCATCAACGCCTGTGACTTTCGGATCTTGCTGGCCGAGACCATCTCCAGCGCGGAGGTCACCTTCATGGTGTTCTCCACGCTGCGGATCTTGGTAACAATTTCTCTTCCACCTGCCATATCAGATTACTCCGTCAGCCCCAACGAGCGGCTTACCAGCTTCCGGTCGATTTGAATTCTTCACAGGCAGCTTTCAGTTGGCCCTTGATTTCGTTATTCCAGTCACCACCATTCAGGGTCGCTGCCAATTCGCTCTGTGAATTATTCATATAGTCAAGCAAGGCAGCTTCAAATACCCCGATCTTATTCATCTCAATATCATCCATAAAACCGGCATCAATCGCATACAAGGATATCGCCATGTCGGCAACCGACATTGGGCTGTACTGGGCCTGCTTCATCAGCTCGGTTACACGCTGGCCACGCTCCAATTGGGCCCGGGTTGCATCATCAAGGTCGGAAGCAAATTGTGCAAAAGCTGCCAACTCACGGTACTGGGCCAGGGCCAGTCGAACACCGCCACCCAATTTCTTGATCACCTTGATTTGCGCAGCGCCGCCAACCCGCGACACCGAAAGACCGGCATGTACTGCCGGGCGAATACCGCCGTTGAATAAATCAGTCTCAAGGAAGATCTGGCCATCGGTGATTGAAATCACGTTAGTCGGCACAAAAGCGGATACGTCACCCGCCTGGGTTTCAATAATCGGTAAGGCCGTCAGGGAACCGGTTTTACCCTTAACGGCACCATCGGTAAATTTTTCAATATATTCTTCATTTACCCGCGCAGCCCGCTCCAACAAGCGCGAGTGCAAGTAGAAAACATCACCCGGATAGGCTTCACGGCCCGGCGGACGACGCAACAGCAAAGACACCTGACGATAAGCCCAGGCCTGCTTGGTCAGATCATCATAAATAATCAGTGCATCTTCACCGCGATCGCGGAAGTACTCACCCATAGTGCAACCGGCATACGGTGCCATGTACTGCATGGCAGCCGAATCCGAAGCGGAAGCATTGACCACGATGGTGTGCTCCATGGCGCCGTGTGCTTCCAGTGTTTTAACCACGTTGGCCACAGTAGATTGCTTTTGGCCGATGGCTACATAAATGCACTTGATACCGGAACGGGCCTGGTTGATGATGGTATCGATGGCGATGGCTGATTTACCAACCTGCCGGTCACCAATAATCAGCTCGCGCTGGCCACGACCGATTGGCACCATGGCATCAATGGACTTCAGCCCCGTCTGTACCGGTTGATCGACTGATTTACGCCAGATAACGCCAGGTGCGACTTTTTCTATCGGTGCAAAACCATCGTTATCGATCGGGCCCTGCCCATCAATCGGCTCACCCAGGGCATTGACCACCCTGCCCAGCAGGCCAGGGCCGTGCGGAACTTCAAGAATACGACCGGTGCATTTGACTGTATCGCCTTCGGTGATGTGTTCGTATTCACCCAGAATTACCGTACCGACCGAATCACGCTCAAGATTCAGTGCCAGTCCGTAAGTATCGCCGGGAAACTCAATCATTTCTCCCTGCATGGCGTCCTCGAGGCCGTGAACGCGGGCAATGCCATCAGAAACACTGACCACGGTGCCTTCGTTACGGGTTTCAGCTGAAATATCCAGCTCCTCTACGCGCTGCTTGATCAGCGCCGATATTTCAGATGGATTCAAGGTAGTCTGCATTGTCATTTTCCTGTCTGATCACCTTGGTTTGGGATAATCGTCTTCTTTTATTAACTAAACAAATTAAGCCAGTGATGCTTCCAGCCGCTGTACCCGGCCCAGCAATGAGCCGTCAATGACCTGATCATCGGCATAGATGATGGCGCCACCCAAAACCTGGGGATCGACATCGTTGTGGAGAATTATTTCGCGCTCAAATCGTTTAGCCAGGGCTGCCTGCATACGTTCCGTTTCTGAGTCTTGCAAGGCAACCGCAGAAATAACCCTTACCTGTAAACGCTTTTCAGCGGCTTCTCGCAGTTGTCCAAACATCCGGGAAATCTCACCACACAATGACAAACGGCCATTGTCTGCCAGCACGCCTAGGTAGCCCTGAAAACGGGGATCAACCTCTTCGCCAATGGCCTCAAGTACAATCTCTACTGCCTTGTCCGCGGCGGAGTGCGGGCTTTGCAACCAGTTGGCCATGCCATCGTCATCAATAACCACAGCAACAGCGGTTAGCAAATCATCCCAAGCCGCAAGTTGATTGTCACCGCGGGCCAGTTCAAACGCTGCTTTGGCATAGGGCCGGGCCAGTGTCGTCAAGCTGCTCATATTCAGATCTCGGCGATCAACTTAGCGAGCAATTCGCGATGGGTAGCCTCATCCACTTCTTTTTCAAGAATCTGGCGGGCACCGAGAACAGCAAGGCTTGCAACCATTTCACGCAACTCTTCACGGGCCTGGTTGGCTGCTTGGGTAATCTCGGCTTCACCTACCGCAACCTGTTTGTGGCGTTCACCCACTGCATCGTCTTTGGCTTGTTCAAGAATCTGGCCGTGTCGCTGATTTGCCTGCTCAACAATTTTGCCGGCTTTGTCACGAGCCGCCTTTATTTGCTGTTCGACTTCCTGGTTGGCATCCGCCAGTGCTTTTTCTGCACGGTCGGAAGCAGCCAGGCCATCAGCAATCTTGGCGCGTCGCTCATCCATGGCCTTCAATATAGGTGGCCAGATCAGCTTCATGCAAAACCAGATGAATACCAACATGGCGATCATCTGCAGGATCAGAGTGGCATTCATATTCATGCCGTATTCCTCACTATTTTATGTCTACTAATGTATGTCGCCTATTACAATATAGATGGCCGACAACTTTTATCCAGCCAAGGCATCTGCTAACTGACCGATGAACGGATTTGCGAATGTAAAGAACAACGCAATACCAACACCAATCATGGCGACAGCGTCCAACAGGCCGATAGCCAGGAAGAATTTACCCTGCAACATCGGTGCCAATTCAGGCTGACGAGCAGAACCTTCCAGCAGGCGACCGCCCAGGATACCAACACCAACACCAACACCCAGCGCGCCGAGACCAATCAGCAATGCAACGGCGATAGCAGTCATACCAATTACAAATTCCATTACTTAAACTCCAGTTTCAGTGATATTTCTTACATAAAACAAACGAACAAAAATCAACAAATGCCGCTTAGTGGTGCGTCTGAGCCATGCTCAGGTACACGATCGACAGCATCATGAAAATAAAGGCCTGCAAGGTGATGATCAGGATATGGAACACCGCCCATCCAAAGTGCATCAACTGGCCGCCGACGAAGGCCAAACCGCCCACTAGGAACATTTCTGCCAATAAAAACCAAAGGGTTTTCTTGTTATCCAGCTTGCCCTTCAGATTCATCCACAAGGTGATAAATACCGTCATTGTTGCCAACACCCAGAACCAGGCCGGGATGTGTTCGCCAAACAATGAGCTTAAGCCCGCACCGATAAAACCTGAGCCCGCCGTAAACACCAGCGCAATCAGGATGAAAATCAACTCTCCGGCATACATGTTACCGAACAGGCGTAAACCCAGTGAGACCGGCTTGGCCAGCAGGGAGACGATTTCCAGCATGAAATTGAATGCCATCACAAAAGGCCAAACCACTTTTGGCATACCCAGCTCTGCTGGGTTTAACGGGTTGAAAACCAGCTCGCTCAGAAAGCCTTTCACTCCTTTGGTGCGGATGCTGTAGAAAATAATCAGCACGAATACGGCCAGTGCCATTCCCATGGTAGCATTCACGTCGGTGGTTGGAACTATCTTTTGATACGGAATGCCGGCACTGCTTGCTACAAAAGGCAGCACGTCAACTGGAATGAAATCCATCAGGTTCATAAAAAATATCCACACGAACAGGGTCAGTGCCAGAGGTGCAATCAGGCGGCTGGTGCCGTGAAAAGAATCTTTGACGTTGGTATCGACGAACTCGACGATGGACTCAATCATGGCCTGTGAACGGGTAGGTACATCGGAGTTGGTTTTTTTGGCGACAGCGCGGAACATGAAAAAGAACGAGAACCCAAGCAATAAAGACCAAACCAGTGTATCCACGTGGAATGCCCAGA
>CAYZLS010000050.1:0-9267 GCA_964479355.1 uncultured Wenzhouxiangellaceae bacterium
ATCTGCTCAGACACAACCAGCGACTTGTACCAACTAACGTATTAACGCCTTATTGAGCCGGCTCCACGAAACCGCACATTCTAACTACATTTGGAACAAAAGAAAACAATAATAGCTTGCTATTTGTATGGCATTACCGGTTTGCACAGGTCCGGTTTGCCCGGGTCTGGTGATTACAACCGTTGCGCCGAGTGAGTAAACATTGGCAAACATCTATTCACCATCAGCCAAAAAGCAAACACCGGCCCATTCACTACTGACCGCAGTCGCGTTTAGATCATGTCCCGCAAAACTTGCCCGCAGTACTGAATTAATCTGGCAAAAAGCAAACAGGCCGTCAGCCGCGTTGAGCCCTGCAATATACTGACCTTTGTCAAACAGACCCAGACGATTTTCACAAATCATCAGACTGCCGCCAGGGCTGATAATAATATTATCCGGGCCTGAAAAACTTCCATAGCCGGTACTTTCATAAATCAGTTCTAATGTGTCCTGTTCAAGGTCAAGACGAAATACCTGCCCGGCCTGTGCTGCACCACCCACTTTTGAGGTAAAGAGAATTGATTGTTGGTCATAAATGCAGCCCTCCAGCAATACAAACGTAGTACCACCCGCTGCCATACCCTGCGTGACAACACCTACCACATCATGCGTACCCGGTGTGTGTCCTTGCGCAGGCTTGGCAATTTCAACCTACCCAACCGGTAGCGGCAGGTCTTTTGGAACAGATTTTATCAACTCAGCGTGACCCTTTACCGCCAGCATCTGCAGCTTGCCACCGGCATGCAGATTGCCAGGTTCATCTGGCAAATAACGGTAGAGGCCAGCATACGGGGCACGGTCCTCGGTCAAACAAACCGTCCCGGTTTCAGGCACGACCGTTGCCGCCTCATGATAGAACTGTCCCATTCCAACGATTGGCTGCGGGTTCAATTCACCTTCAGGATGAACTTCAAATACAAAACCATGGGGTTTTTGCGCTTGCTCGTGGTGCCAGTATTTTTGCCTGCGTTCAGTACCAAGATGCATCAGCTCAGGCGTTACTGGGCCTTCTTCATAGGACAGCCAAGGACCCCACGGCGTCACCCCACCTGCACAGTTATTCAGCGTGCCGTTCAGACTAATCCAGGAGTCAGTCAGGCGTTCGCTGCGTGTATCGAATACCAAGGTCGTGGTTCCCCCGCCAGTGACATCCTAGGCTTTGGTTTGGTCGCCGAACGACCCGGATGAACCGCGTAATTCATAGTTACGGATCAACGTTACCAGTCCGTTCTCATCGGCCACCACACCCATGCCGTCACAGGCCCGAGGACTGTTATAACCATCACCCAGGGTCGAACCAGCCCAAGCAAAACTATGGTAACGGAAGCCATTTGGCAGTTTTAGCAACGGCAAGCCGCTGGTCAGATCATTAACGGGCAGCAAGGGCCCGTAGGATGCATGAAAAGCAGGTCCAGTACCGCCCAGACCCATCCGCTTTAAAGTCGCCAGGCTTAAACCGAGCCCGCCCGCTGCAACCAGCCCGTACTTTAGGAGCTTTCACCGATCCGTTGGTGTCATTGAGCTGACCTTCTATGGTAAGACTTTAAGCATTTCAGGTGATCCCAGGTGGCAAACGCCCCTGGAGGCCACTCATTTTTTTCATCATTTGCCGCATACCGCCTTTACCGAGCTTCTTCATCATGCGCTGCATCTGTGAAAATTGTTTGAGCATCCGGTTAATGTCCTGGATGTTGGTGCCAGAACCTGCCGCAATGCGCTTTTTTCGGGATCCGCGAATCACATCCGGGAAACGCCGTTCCTGGGGCGTCATGGAATTAACAATGGCGATCATATGCGTGGTGTGCTGGTCCTTAACCTTATCTTTTACCTGCTCCGGCAGCTCTGCCATGCCCGGGAGCTTTTCCATCAGGCTACCGAGTCCACCCATGTTCTGCATCTGTTCCAGTTGGCTGCGGAAATCGTTCAGGTCAAAACCCTTGCCTCGCTTGATCTTGCGCGCGAGTTTTTCGGCTTGATCCTGATCAACATGCCGCTGGGCATCCTCGACCAGTGACAACACATCACCCATGCCAAGAATGCGCGAGGCCACACGTTCAGGATGAAACGGTTGCAACGCCTCGGTTTTCTCCCCGGTACCAACAAACTTGATCGGCTTGCCGGTCACCTGTCTGACTGAAAGCGCCGCACCACCCCGGGCGTCACCATCAGTCTTGGTCAGGATCACCCCGGTCAGAGCCAGAACATCGTTGAATGAACGGGCCGTGTTGGCTGCATCCTGACCCGTCATGCTATCGACCACAAACAGGGTTTCATGCGGCTTGATGGCTGTGTGTAACTCACGGATTTCCGCCATCATCTCAGCGTCTACGTGTAATCGCCCGGCCGTATCGACCAGCAATACATCAGCAAATTGTCGCTTGGCTGCAGCCACCGCCTGTCTGGTAATACCAACTGGTTTGTCCGTAACAGATGAGGGGTGAAACAGGACATCAACCTGTGTAGCCAGGGTTGCCAGTTGCTCGATGGCAGCAGGCCGGTAGACATCACAACTCACTACCATCACCTTTTTATTGTGCTGCTCTTTGAGGTGTCTGGCCAGCTTGGCGGTGGTGGTTGTTTTACCCGAGCCCTGCAGCCCGGCGAGCATTACCACCACCGGAGGGTTGGCCTTGAGGTCGAGGGCCTCATTGGTTTCACCCATGACCTTGACCAACTCATCATGCACAATTTTAACCAGCGCTTGTCCTGGCTTGAGGCTGCTGATCAGCGCTTGGCCAAGCGCCTTTTCCTTGACCTGCGCAATAAAGGACTGCACAACCGGCAAAGCAACATCAGCCTCCAGCAAGGCGATCCGCACTTCCCGCAGGGTCTCCCTGATACCATCTTCAGTTAAGCGCCCCTGGCCACGCAGTTTGCCGATACTCTGGCTGAGTTGCCGGGTCAGTTGCTCAAACATTATTTACTCCACAATTGAGGTCTCAGGTATTATACCGACTGAGCACCATGAGGTTAGTCATGCACGACATTATTTTATGGATCACCGCAGCCTGTTATTTATTGGCCGTTATCCTCCTCTATACTTCGGTGGCAAGGGATTCCGGCACCAGGCGCAAGCTGGCGGTGGCAATGACCTTGCTGGGTGTGATCCTGCACGGCTGGGCTGAAACACAGCACTGGCTGATTCCTGCCTCACCGCGCATCAGCCTGCTCAATGTCTGGTCCCTGTGTGCCTTGGTCGCGGTGGCCACTACTCTCGCCACATTACCCCTGCGTAACAACGTGGTTGATGCCAGCCTGGTAACTTTGCCCCTGGCAGTAATTATTCTGTTAGCTGAAGCTACTGTGGATGCACCGGCGCTGGAGTTAGCCAGCGGATCACTGGATATTACGGTGCATATCATTAGCTCTGTTATCGCCTTTGGTGTGCTCAGCATTGCCGGTGTGTACGCCGTCTTTGTTACTCTGATAGACCACTTGTTGCGTCAACACAGCTATAACAAGTTCGTGCAGACACTCCCGGCACTCGATACTCTCGAAGAATTATTGTTTCACCTGATCACGGTTGGTTTTGTCATTTTGACGGTTGCTTTGGGCACCGGTATGGTTTTTGTCAATGACCTTTTTGGCCAGCATTTAGCCCATAAAACCCTGCTGTCTATTTTTGCCTGGCTGGTATTCGCATTGTTGCTGTGGGGCCGCTGGAAAAAAGGCTGGCGCGGACGGGTAGCGGTACACATGACACTCGTGGGAATTGCGCTATTGCTGTTAGCCTATTTTGGTAGCAAATTGATCCTGGAAGTTCTCCTGCAACGAAGTTGGCATAGTTAGTGCTACTTCAATGTGATAACTGCAAGTTCAGCAAACTGGGAAGTGGTTGGCTGTAAGGCGCACCTCGCAGGTAATGGCCCAGTCCTTGCCAAGTGGTGCAACGCCACAGACGACCGCTTCCCAGCTTGCCCGAAGGGAGGTTACCAGATCCCCCGGTACGGCGTTACAGCCCTTGAAAAGGACCAGCCATTCTCTGCGGGCTGCGCCTTGTCCTAGGACATCTGGTAACCTCTGAATCTGTAGTTATCACATTGAAAGAGCACTAAACTACCTTGGACGATATCCCCCTCACCACGCTTTACGCAGCGCTGTTTGTGCTGATCGTACTCTCCGGCTTTTTTTCGAGTTCAGAAACCGGTCTGATGGCCATTAATCGTTATCGTCTTAAACATTTGGCCAACAAAGGGCACCGTGGCGCACGGCTGGCACAAAAACTGTTGACCCGGCCCAACCGCCTGATCGGTCTAATCCTGCTGGGTAATAACATGGTCAACATACTAGCAGCATCCATCGCTACAGTAATTGCCATGCGTCTTTATGGTGACAATGGCATCTGGATATCCACGCTGTTTATGACGGTTATCATCCTGATATTTGCAGAGGTAGCACCCAAGACGGTTGCCGCTTTACACCAGGAGAGAATTGCGTTTCCAGCCTCTTATGTGCTGGTTATTTTGCTGAAACTACTCAACCCCATTGTCTGGATTGTTAACGCATTGGCCAATTTACTGCTCAAGCCTTTTGGGGTAAAAACAGACGTCGAGGCACTAGAGCGTCTAAATCGCGAAGAATTGCGCACGTTGGTAACCGAAGGTGGTCAAATCTCCAATGTTCACCAACGGATGTTGGTGAACATACTCGATCTTGAATATGCCTCAGTTGAAGATGTGATGGTGCCACGAGGTGAGATTGTTGGCATTGATCTCGAAGATGACTGGGCAAATATTCTCAATCAGTTGACCTAAACGGTATACACACGTTTGCCTGTTTGCCGGGAAAGCATTGATAATGCCGTTGAGCTGCTACACATTCGCACAATCATTTCCAAACTCTCGCTTGGTGGACTGCAGTTTGCAGACATGTAACGCTCAATCCGACGTCCTTACTTCGTCCCGGAGGGCACTTCGCTGACCCGGCAATTGCTGTAATTTCAAAGCAAGGAACGACGGATGGCCTTGGTAGTTGATGAATACGGCGATATTCAGGGTCTAGTGACACTGGATGACATCCTGGAGGAAATTGTCGGCGAATACACGTCCGAAGAACGAGGTCGCTAACGCACAGTGCGACGGCTGGATGACGGCAATTACCTGGTCGATGGCTCCGCTAGTATCCGCACCCTGAACCGGCGGCTTAACTGGAACCTGCTGTTTGACGAGACCCACACCCTGGGTGGTTTGCTGATCGAAGAGATGGAAGCAATCCCGGTCGGTAATTGCAGTCTCAAAATAGGGCTTCACATCTTGACCACCGTGGATATCTGGGATAACACGATCCACAAAGTATTGGTTAAATCCAACTGGTTTGATTAAAAAACGGCTTGAATTGCCCCATCCAGACTCGACACCGCGGTAATAACCATGCCATCAATCGCCTCTCTGGGTTGATTTGCCGTGGGGATGACGGCACGCTTGAAGCCCAGGTTTGCAGCTTCTTTCAGGCGTTCTTCGCCGTTGTAAACCGGGCGCACTTCTCCGGACAAACCCACTTCGCCAAACACCACGGTTTTTTCCGCTAAAGCATGGTTGCGAAAACTGGACAATATAGCCAGTAGTAACGGCAGGTCTGAGCCAGTTTCCGTGATTTTCACGCCACCGACCACGTTGGCAAATACATCCTGATCACCCAGGTTAGTACCACCGTGACGATGTAAAACAGCCAGCAACATGGCCAGCCGGGCGTGATCCAGGCCGATTGTTACCCGGCGTGGGTTTCCAAGATGGCTGTCATCAACCAGTGCCTGCAACTCCAGCAACAGCGGTCGGGTCCCTTCGCGGACAACGGTAATAACACTTCCGGCTACCGGCCCGCTATGCCCGGACAGGAAAATTGCAGACGGATTGCTGACCTCCTTGAGACCGTGCTCGGTCATCGCAAACACACCCAGCTCATTGACCGCACCAAAGCGGTTCTTAAACGCCCGGATTACACGATAGCGGCTGCCCTCGTCACTCTGGAAGTACAATACCGCATCCACCATGTGTTCCAGAATACGTGGCCCGGCCAGGGATCCCTCTTTGGTAACGTGCCCTACCAGCACCATGGCACAATTCATCTGCTTGGCGTAGCGCACGAGTGCAGCGGCTGATTCCCTTACCTGTGAGACCGATCCGGGTGCGGACTGTATCTGTTCGGAATACAAAGTCTGGATGGAGTCCACCACCACCAGGGCCGGTTTTTCCTGTTCTGCTACCGCAAGAATCTGTTCAACGCTGATTCCTGTCAGGCATTTCAGTGCGCCCACCTCCAGGCCCAGCCGCTTGGCACGCATATTAATTTGCTGCAGGGACTCCTCACCACTGACATACAGACAATTCAATTGTCCCAGCAACCTGGCCAGTACTTGCAGTAACAGAGTAGACTTTCCGATACCCGGATCACCACCGATCAGGATGACGGAGCCCGCAACTATTCCTCCGCCTAATACGCGATCAAACTCCTCGATCCCAACGTTCATACGTGCGACTTTCTGCTCAGAAATCACCGCCAACCGGGTGACCTGCTGGCTGCTGCCACCCGCGTACCCGCCTTTACTGAATCCAGCCGCGACCGCCGGGCGCCTAAATTCCTGCACCGTATTCCATTCCTGGCAGTCAGGGCACTGTCCGGCCCACTTGCTTAACTGGCTGCCGCAAACAGTACAAGCAAATGATGTTTTAAGTTTTGCCATAAATGTTCCCTGGACAGGATCTCGCGGTGATAGCTGAGTCATTTGTAGCAGATCAGGCCCGTGACCTCCAGCCCACGACACAAATTAGTATAATTCTTACAATAGTTACCAACTTCAGGGTGGAATACTACAACCATGCGCAAACCGCAAGACCAACAATTAATCGGTGAATCTCCCGAATTTCTGGAAGTGCTCGAACATGTCTCGCGGGTTGCCCCACTGAGCCGTCCGGTGCTGGTGGTTGGTGAACGCGGTACCGGTAAAGAATTGATTACTGCCCGCATTCATTTCCTGTCCGGACGTTGGGATCGCCCATTCATCAAGATGAATTGCGCCGCACTGGCTGAATCCCTGCTTGAAACCGAGCTATTCGGGCACGAAGCGGGTTCTTTTACCGGCGCCGCCAAACGCCGGCTTGGGCGCTTCGAATTGGCGAACAATGGCAGCCTGTTCCTAGATGAACTCTCCAATACCTCCAGTGGCGTGCAGGAAAAAATTCTGCACGTGATCGAATATGGCGAATTCGAACGCGTTGGTGGCAGCGAGACAGTCCGCACCAATGTGCGCATTATTGGTGCAACCAACGAAGACTTGCCTGGGATGGCTGCAGCCGGAAAGTTTCGTGCTGACCTGCTCGACCGCTTGGCTTTTGATGTCATTACGCTGCCCCCGTTACGGCAGCGCCCGAGTGATATCCTGACACTGGCAAACCACTTCGCCATCAAAATGACGGGGAAGTTAGGTCAATCCGTGTTCAGTGGTTTTAGTGAACAGGCCCAGGATGAACTATTGAACTACCCCTGGCCGGGTAATGTGCGAGAACTGAAGAATGTGGTTGAACGAGCAGTTTACGTCTTTCATGATGAGAACCAGGTTGTTTCTGAAATTGTATTTGACCCTTTTGATTCACCCTGGCGGCCGGGCAAACAGGTAGATAAAACGGTGCCAGCACCGCGGGCCTTGCCGGTCGAACCCTATGATTTAAAACAGTGTATTCAGGACGAGGAAGTGCGCCGGATCAAAAGCGCCCTCGAACAGTGTCGTTTCAATCAGAAAAAAACCGCCGAATTTCTGGGCATGACCTACCATCAGTTGCGTGGCTATCTGCGCAAGTATGAACTGACAGAAATCGAAGATTGAATTTATGGGCAACTGGAGTACAGACGCTCACCTGTGATGATCAGCGCACCGGCATCATATACATTGGCGTCTGCAAAGCGGAACAGCGTAATACTGCTGGGCAGCATGACAACGAAACTTCTACCCAACCATTCCATTCGCGAAGCCAATTTTGTACAGCCACCGGATGATTGCAGATGTGCCGACCAAGCGCCGTCACGATATTCAGTGTCTACCCAACTTCCAGTAATCAATTGGGTTTTCTCTGCAGTATGGAGAGCAGATCCTTGCGTTTGGCGCATCATCTCGAGGGTACGTTGTCGATGTAACAACTGGTGTGTTTCAAACTTTCCTTCGTTTTGATGTAACGCTGCAATGCGAACAATATCGTGGGCATTGGGTAACAAACCCCAGCCTAATGGCTCGGGTCCGGGTATTGTGCTGTTGATTCTCGGGCGCATGGATGGCAGCCAACGTATCCCGATGGGTTGGTATACCTCCTCATTCAACATTCGCCATGGATCAGTATCGGGACCCTCTCTGGACTTTAGGTAGTTGTCCATAGCCACAGCTAGGATCATGGTGTGGGCTGAGTTGTAGCGCATCACCTCACCGGGAACCCAAGGGTAATTTCTGAATGAAAACGCACCAGCAAGCCGGCCGGCCATGAAACTGGAGTGGTTGAATTCCCACCAGTGCGGGTTGCCATCATTGCCTTCATCGGCAAACGTTACGGAACTGCTTCTATAGGGATAAGTATCGCCAATACCGGTCGCCATTGACAACGTTTCGCCGAAGGTTACCGTATCCCAGCCAGGGTGCCTCGCAGTCACCTGGAGGTAATCAGCAATCCGTTCATCGAATACCGAATCATCATATTTCCGTGCCAGTCGCAGCAAAGCGACGGCTGCACCGGCTGTTTTACTGACCGAAAAGGCACCGTAGTGCATTTCCTCCGCATACAGATGATTGCCACTACGTGTATAAGCGGGTTGAAGGTACAGAACATGATCTACCACGATGCCAGTTTGACTTATCTTCGCGGCATTAACACCGCAGTTAAAATCTTTGAGGGCGGATGCGCCGAAACGGTCACTCAGCTCAGCCAATGGTCGTACCAGAATCCGCATGGCAATATCACGTCGCCAAGCCCGGCCAACGGCATAGCTTTATGGTGATGTGCCTAGTGTAAATTCGGGACTCAGAGTCCCGTGGAAATTGACATTCAGATCCCAGGGCCGGTTTTCCTAGGTTACCTGAAAATACACATGAGATATATACTCATCACTATACAGAAAAGTCATCAAACCATGGTGGGCTTCGTTCCATTGCCGATGTGACATGGTAAATGGTATGGCTGCCCGGGATAGACCTTCGTCGGCCGGTTCAGACCAGATCCGGCCAAATGCAAAAACAATTTCCCGGGC
>CAYZLS010000050.1:9277-9705 GCA_964479355.1 uncultured Wenzhouxiangellaceae bacterium
CGCGAACAATGCTGGCTTGAACTGATACCAGGTAATCAGCCACTGTGACAAAATCGATGCTGACTGCCGGGAAAATCATTTGCCCGCTTTCAACAAGACCGTCAATAAGTATGTCCTCGACGTCAAATTGCAGCGCACCGCCCAGTGGCTGCGGCGCCCGGACACAACTGCTGTCTGGTGTGAATTCTCCATTATCCACAATAATGCCCGGGTTTTGACTTTTGAGTCGGGCAGCGGTCATCTGGCGGCGCTTATAATCGCCGCACTGAAGGACAGGTAATACGTAGGTTGCACCCGCGTCACAGCCTAATCCACTGAGTTGGATCAGACGTTGCATTGACACTGTGCCGGCATTGAGACTCGGGTTCGAAGGATTGTAAGTCAAACTGATACTTTCGCATCCCAGCTTCAGTGATAACACACCCCAG
>CAYZLS010000051.1:0-302 GCA_964479355.1 uncultured Wenzhouxiangellaceae bacterium
TGCCATCACCGAAAGCGTTGATATTAAGGCGTATCAAAAGGCCCTTAACAGGATCGAAACAGATGAAGGGGCATATGCAGCAGCACTATCAGAACAGCTTTATAGTCTTGGCTTCGCATTGCAGCAAAACGGGCGGCATAAAGAGGCAATCGAGGCGTTCAAGCGTGGTATCCACGTGACGCGGGTCAATCATGGGCTCTATAGCTTGGAGCAAATCCCACTTATTATGGGTGAAATCAGCAGTATTTATGTTGTCGGCGACCTCGATAAGGTCGATGAGCGCCAGGCCTACCTCCTGAAGG
>CAYZLS010000051.1:312-9583 GCA_964479355.1 uncultured Wenzhouxiangellaceae bacterium
TTCACCCAGCTTGATGGAACCGCTTGATGGCTTATTGAAAACCCAATACCTGATCGCTGCTCAAAGTGATTTAGAAAGAGCGAATGTTCGGCAAGCTAGTACCCAGCGGAGGCAGTTCAGTAATGATTCAGGGCAATCCTATAAAATGGGAAAATCAATTATCCAGTCTATCTACGAAGTGGAAATGGAAGCTCACGGTGAAAATAGTTTGCCGGTGGTTAATGCAATGGTCATGCTGGGCGACTGGATGTTGTGGAATGGCAGGCGTGACTCAGCTCACGGGGCATACCTTGACGCCTTGCGGAGAACTATTAAACTGGATGATGCAACAATCCAAGTGGCACGTATATTTGGTGAACCGGTTGCATTGCCCGACATTGATGGCATTCGCAGTCTGCCCCAGGCAGTAGCACCGGGGCTGGGAAACGTATTATTGCAATTTCAGGTTAGCAAGTACGGTCAGGTTACAAAGGTGATACGTCTGGATGAGGTGAAGAATGACGACGAAGTAGTCAGGCGATTAATGTTGAGAATTCGAAAAACAAAATTTCGGCCACGCTATGAAGGCGTGGAGCGGGTCGCTACCTTAAAGGTGCTCAGGGCCTATGACATTGATCGATAACATCCGTGGTAATTTGCGCTGCAGCCGGATTGGGGTTGCAGGTGTGATTTGTTTGAGCCTGATTTTAAGTGCTTGCGTCAGCCCCCCGTCAAGCCCGAGCACACCTTCGATTCCAAGCGCCATACCGTCACCGCCATCGAGCTCACCGCCTTCATCATCTGGTGCGCCTTCCCTACCCTCACCGCCCAGTTCCCCAAGCCCTTCGGGCAGCAGTTCACCCAGTAAGGGTAAGTCTGAAGGGAAACCACCTGAAAGCTCCGGAGAAGAAGGTGGTAAAAAGGGTGATGAAGAAGAAGGTGACAGTGAAGCTGGCGGTGCGGACGGCAGTGGCTCTGATGCGGGTGAAATGGGTGAGTTTCCCGAAGGTGAAGCGGAACCCAATACACAAGATGGTGAGGCTGAGCCAGAGGGTGAAGCGGGAACCGGTACTGAGAATTCTGACGGTAGCGAAGAAGACGCCGGCGGTGCTGATCAGGAACCGGGTTTTGGCAATGAAGGTGGCAGCAGTGATGAAGACAGTTTGCCGGACCTCAGAGATGAGCCCACTTTAGAGGATGCGCTAGAGTCTTTCGAGGAAAGCATGGGTCAGTCGCCGGGTGACTCTGGAGAGGGTGATTCTACTGGAGGCGGAGCGACTGAAGGTGAGGTGGCCCAAGACGGGTCATCCGGTGGTGGCGCTGCTGAAGGTGATTCCGCTACCGGAGACTCAACTGGAGGTAATGGCGCCGGTCCAAGAACAGTCGGTGAACGAACAGATACGCTGAACAAAGAGCTAGAGCAAAAAACCGGTGAGTTCGATGCCATGATCCTCGCGGAGCAGGCAGCCCAACGACGTGCAGCACGCCAGAAAACACCTGCCAGCCCAACCTCCACTGCCCCCATACCAGCAAGCACTCAAGCCGGCACAGGTGAGCCGGGTGAAAGTGGTGCCGAAACGAGTGACTCCAGCACTGGTGGCGGTATGGGGGGAGGCACTGACCGGTCTGGCGGGGCAGGAATTCCTCAAAATACTGCCAAGTACCCACCCCCACCCGATCTTCCTACGGGTAATAATGACGACGTCGTTGCGCGGCAGCTACGAGAAGCAGCAATGCGTGAGCCAGACCCGGTATTACGGGAAAAGTTATGGGATGAGTACCGTAAGTACAAAGGGATAAGCAATTGATTAAAAATATTTTTTATGGCCGACTGATCGTATTGCTGCTGCTTGGCGCTACTCTTCCAGCCTGCGTCAACAAGACGGTCAAAAGCGCGTCAGTTACCAATGTAAAAACTGCAGCTATTGCGGTGGCAGAAAATTTACTGCTGGATGTCGATATCGCCATTTTTGATCCGGGACTGGAGAACTATGACGAAGGTAATCAGGTGTATCCGGACGTACGCAAGGCCGAATCCAATTACATGCCCAACCTGTTGTCAGAGGCACTGCAAAATAGTGGCGCCTGGGGCGCCGTGCGGGTGGTCTCCGTTCCGAACCGGGTGACCGACCTGATGGTCGAAAGTAAAATCCTCCATTCCGACGGTGAAGAGTTGCGCTTACAGGTGGTTGCAATCGACTCGCGAGGCAAACTGTGGCTGGATAAAGAATACCAGGGCAATGCCAGCCGTTACGCTTATATTAAGAGCAGTCGAGTCTACCGGGATCCCTTCCAGTCGGTGTATAACTCAATTGTCAATGATCTGCTTGCCAAGCAGCAAAATTTGCAGTCTGGGGAACGGGAAAATATCCGACTGGTCAGCGAATTATTGTTTGCCCGCAGCTTCTCAGTGGATGCTTTTGCCTCCTATCTTGAGCAAAACAGCAAAGGCTTATACGAGGTCAGACGCTTGCCTGCACAGGAGGACCCGATGTTGGAGCGGGTACGCAGTATCCGCGACCGGGATATGCTGTTCATTGATACGCTACAGGAGTATTTCATCAGCTTTAACGAGCAAATGATCGGGCCCTATCAGGAGTGGCGCAAACTGAGTTATGAGGAAGCCATTGCCCTGCAGGAATTGAAGACAGAAAGTCGGCGTCGGCTAATTGGTGGCACCATCGCCGTGCTGGCCGGGGTTGCCGGTGCCAGCAGCAACAGTAACATCGGCAGAGCCGCCGGCAGCGCGGCCATTATCGGTGGCGGGTACTTGCTCAAGAGTGGCATGGAAAAGCGTAATGAAGCTGAGATGCAGGTGGAGTCGCTGGATGAACTGGGTCAGTCATTGGGAGCGGAAATCACCCCTCAGGTCATTGAACTGGAAGACCAGACGGTAACCTTGACCGGTACCGTGCAAGACCAGTACGCCCAGTGGCGTGAGTTGCTGGTCGAAATCTACCGCACCGAAATGGGTGAGCTTGAGCTTCCTGCTGTCAACAGCCCCGAGTAACTGGGTTTGTTGAGCCCCTGCTAGTATATGTCCAGCCATAACGAACAAATCAAGCCCACAGAATTTGACCTAGGCGATGGCCTACCAACCGGGCCAGATGCACCCGAATCGGATATCATTGAGCAGCGGGGGCAGCGCTGGGTATGGCCGTTATTGCTGTCCCTGGTGGTGGTCATTGTTCTGGTTGTGGTCTGGTTGCCTGGTCAAATCAAACAGCAAGCGGTATTGACGCCAGAGGCCAGCGAGGCGGTGCCGTCTTCTCCACCTGCACAGGCAGGGAGTAGAGGAGCACCCATTGCCGGGGAAGTTTCACCCTGGTCCGATGCGCAAACAGCAAAAATGCGCAAAGAAGCACAGGATATCCTGACTGACCTGCTCGAAGCTCAATCCATGCTGGAAGAGATTGGAGTGGGACAGTGGGCTGAAGAGGCCTATGCAACTGCCCGGGCGACAGCTGCGGACGGTGATGCCGAGTACCGAGAGGGGCGTTTCGAAGTAGCCAGGGAGAGTTACCAGCAAGGGCTTGAAGAATTGCAGGCATTGTTCGATCTGGCCCCGCAGATGCTGGCAGACAACCTGTTGCGTGCCCGCCAGGCAATAGAGGCAGGCGATGAAGAGAATGCCAATGCCGGATTGCAAATCGCTACCGCCATTGAGCCTGATAACGAGGAATTGTACCGTCTGCAACAACGTGCAGCAGTCATGGAGCCAGTTTTTGGCTTGTTCGCAGAGGCTGTTGAGGCAGAAAGTTCTGCCGACCTGGGGCAGGTTGAGGCGTTGTTGAAACAGGCCGTTGCACTGGATTCCCTGTCCCTCAGAGCGCGGTCTGAGTTGGAGCGGGTAACCAAGGCATACATTGAACAGCGCTTTAACACTGCAATGAGCAGTGGTTACCTGGCTCTCAATCAGGGCCGGTTTGGCCAGGCAAGATCTGCTTTTCGAACGGCGGCGCGCCTGGTGGCCGGCTCGGCGGAGGCGGCTAGCGCTTTGCAGGACGTGGATTCAGCCGAAACCGCCCATCACCTAGCAGAACTGCAACATAGTGGGGCGGCCCACGAAGCCCGGGAACAATGGGCAGAAGCAGTGCTTGCTTTTGAACAGGCCTTGCAGGTTGATGATAATTTGTTGTTTGCCCAGGAAGGATTGCAGCGCAGCAGGGTCCGTGCCCGGCTGGATGAGCAGTTTCGCAGTGCAATTGAAGATCCTGATCGCCTGTCCGATATAAAAGTTGCGGATGCCACCGCCCAGTTATTGCGCCACGCAACCACAATTAGTCCACGTGGACCTTTACTGGAACAGCAAATGGAGCAACTGGAAGCGGTGCTTGAAAAAGCCAACACACCGATTGCTGTGACCCTGCGCTCTGACATGGAAACAGAAGTAACCCTGCGTAAGGTAGCCAGGCTGGGTCGATTCCAACTGCAGCAGCTCAGCTTGCGACCGGGCACCTATGTTGCCGTTGGCATACGAGAGGGTTACCGGGATGTGCGCCTTACGTTTTCCATAGGCCATGATAAGGAACCGCCAACCGTGGTTATTGTCTGTACGGAACAGATATAGTGATGACTGAGCAACTACCGACAGCGAAGCATATCCAGCCAAGTGTCTTCGAGCCGCTGGCAATAAGCACGCCCCAACGGGGTCGAGGAGGTAATCCGTGGCGTTGGCTGCTGGTGGCAGTTCTGTTGGTTTTTGTAGCCATCATGAGCTTTTTATTGATGGCCAAGTCGGTACAGATCACCGTGCAGGCCCAAAGCACTGCTGATATCGCTATCTCTGGCGGCTTCTACTTGCCGTTCGGAGACCGTTATCTAATGTCTGCCGGTGATTACCAGGTTAATGTCACTGTGGCAGGTTATCACCCCCTGCAAAGTGCAATGGTCGTTACTGATGAAGACTCGCAGTTCGTAGAACTGGTGTTGAGGCCGTTACCCGGCAGGCTGGATGTCTCCTCCCAGCCTGACGGGGCGAGAGTGTTTGTCGATGGTGAGTTGATTGGTACAACGCCGCTTGTGGGCGAGCCGGTCGAGTCCGGGCAGCACCGTTTGCGGCTCGACAAACAGCGATACCTGCTGGTGGAACAAGACTTGTTAATAAAAGGACGCAACATTCAGCAGCAATTGCTTGTGCCGCTTGAGCCAGCATGGGCTGAAGTGCGAATTGACAGCGAACCGAAAGATGCCAGCATTTTGGTGGATGGTGAGGTGGTTGGGCGGACCCCTGCAAGTGTTGAAATTCTACAAGGGGACCGTCAGCTCATAGTGCAAAAAGAGGCCTGGTCTGACTGGCGGAAAGATTTGGTGATCACGGCGGGCGAAGACCTTGGTCTGGGTAAAATAACCCTGCAGGCGGCCGCTGGTGTGGTTCGCCTTACCAGTGTTCCAAGCCATGCCAATGTCACTGTGGATGGTGATTTTCTCGGCCAGACACCGTTGAGCCTGGAAGTAAGACCCCAGCAGGTGCATGCTTTGGCTGTGTTCAAACCGGGGTATCAGCGCTATACAAGCCATTTGAAACTGGCTGCCGGGGCAAGTACCAGCCGACGGGTGGTGCTGGTGGCGCAACTGGGGGAAGTGCAGTTCAATATTGAACCGCCGACGGCCGTATTGAAAATTGATGGCGTGTCGCGGGGTCAGGGCTCCCAAACACTGGAACTGCTTTCCGCCAAACACATCATGGAGGTGGTACTGGAAGGATACGCCAGTGTGCGGCGGCAAATCACTCCCCGTCCTGGCCTGAAGCAAGCTATCAATATTACCTTGTTGACCGAACGTGAGTCGCAACTATCCCGGATTAAGCCTGAGTTGACGACCTCCCTGGGGCAGACGCTGCTGGTGTTTTCACCGGGAGACTTCAGCATGGGCGCCTCACGCAGAGAGCCAGGTCGGCGGACCAATGAAGTGTTACACCCGGTTTCCCTTGCCCGCATGTTCTACCTGCAAACGACCGAGGTTACCAACGCCGAGTTCCGCTTGTTCCAGGCATCCCACAGTTCCGGGCAGGTACAGGGAAATAGCCTCAACCGTGAGCATCAGCCGGTAGTGCAGGTTAGTTGGCAACAAGCAGCGCAATTCTGCAACTGGCTAAGCAGGAAAGAAGGGCTCAAACCTTTTTATAAAGAAGCAAAAGGCATCGTTGTGGGCCATAATCGTGCTGCTATCGGGTATCGCCTGCCGACTGAAGCGGAATGGGCCTGGGCCGCAAGGGTGGAGGGTGAAACCATATTGAAATTTCCGTGGGGGGATCAATTTCCGCCCACAAGCACGGTAGAAAATTATGCCGACAGTGCTTCGGCGAACGTTACCGGTCGGGTTATCAACGGGTATCAGGATGGCCATGTGGTCAGTGCAAATGTGGCTTCTTTTTCAGCGAGCAAAAAACGCCTCTACGATATGGGTGGTAATGTGGCCGAGTGGGCACACGATGTATATATTATTCCTGCCTCTGACGGTGTGAGTCAGTTAGACCCCACTGGTGCCCAGTCAGGTGATAACTACGTCATTCGCGGGGCCAGTTGGGCACACAGCAAAATTGCTGACTTACGTCTCTCATTCCGGGATTATGGGCAAGCAGGTCGTGATGACGTAGGATTCCGTATTGCGCGGTACGCGGAGTAAAACAATCATGTATGGAAAACCCCAATGAAACCATGGCTGAGCAAGAGCCTGCTGAGCTTGTTCTTAGCTGGCGGTACCCTGTCGTTGGCTGCGCAACAGAATAAGCAGGCCGAGCCTGCTGAAAAGGCATGGGTGACCCAAGCGCAGCCAAGCGAAAAAACACCTCCCGGCTCAGCGGCGGAGGCAGATACAAAAAGCAGCCCCACGACCACGCCACCCCCAGAAGTGGCCGTTGATAGCGTGCCTTTCGAATACGAATCTACCGAGAAAATCTCTGAAGATCTGTCGGTATCTTACCCTGTAGATATTTAGGAAAAACATGAAAACCAAACTGTCTTCCGAATTTATTTTTCAGCTGTTTGCGCTGTTGATTGCAATTATTGTGGTACACGCTGTTTACGTTGGGGTCATCCGACCCAATGCTAATGCACAGTTACAGCACCAAATAGAGCGTCAGGCTGCGGGCGAAGATTTTGTGCCGGAAAGAATTCTTGCTGTCGTGCTCCGCGACTATGAACAGGAGGCCTGTTTCATCCTGCTGTTTTGGGCCCTGTCCATCATGGGCTACAAAGGGCGCCTGGTGCTGCAGGAGCAGGCCATACATCGCCGCCGTCTGCTGGATATACCAGACGGAACCAGTGTCTTGCCCCAGGATGCCCGTGAGTACTCTCGCTCATTGGAAGCGCTACCTTATGGTGAACAGAACTTCTTGCTGCCGCGTACCCTGCTTTCGGGTCTGCAACGATTCGCTACCACCAGCAGTATCCAGGCGGTGTCCAACACCATCAAGGAGCAGTGTGACCTGGAATCTGACCGCCTCGATTCAGAGTTATCGATGGTGCGCTACATCGCATGGGCGATCCCATCGATCGGTTTCATCGGTACTGTGCGTGGTATCGGCGATGCACTGGGACAGGCTTATAAGGCAGTGGAGGGAGATATTTCGGGTGTGACCATTAGTTTGGGCGTGGCCTTCAACAGCACTTTTGTGGCTCTGGTACTGAGTATCATCATCATGTTCAGTTTGCACCAGCTACAGTTATCTCAGGAACGACTGGTGTTAGATTGTCAGCGTTTCGTGGATCAGCGTCTCATGCGTCACCTGGCGGTCCATTGACATGACACTAACGTTACTCGACATCAACGACAGCAATTTGCAACTGTGGCAGGGAGGGCAAGCCTTACAAAGTCCCGGTTACGCTTTGCTCGAAGGACAGGAGTACCGATTTGGACTCAAGGCCCGCAGCGCAGCCAGGCTGCGTCCGCGTGACATCAATAGCCGTTACTGGGGGCAGCTCAATACCGATACATTGCAACCTGCACTGGGCCCGGCCCGGCATACAGCAGACCTGGTACATGCACATCTTCTGGATATTCATCAGCAGGCCGGGCAGCCGGAGGAACTCATCATCGCGGCACCTGCCAGTATGCAACGGGAGCAACTGGCCCTGTTGCTGGGCATCATTGAACAATGTCCGTTCAATGCCGTGGGTTTGGTCAACCGCAGCGTCGCCCTGGCTAGTTTGTATGCCGGTACTGGCAATGTTTATCACCTAGAGATCCAGCTACACCAGGCTGTGATTTCAGAGTTGACCGTGCACAATGGCGTGGTTGAGTTACAAAACGTATTTCCTTTGCCGGGGAGCGGCTTGTTGCAGCTCCAGGATCGTCTGGTAGAAATTATTGGCAGTGCTTTCATCCGGCAGACCCGCTTCGACCCGCGCCGCAAAGCAAATAGCGAACAGCGCCTGTATGATCACTTACCAGAAGTACTGCGTGCACTTGCGAACACCGGTGAATACCATCTGGATATGGCGGGCTACCGGGTCCGTATCAGTCGTGATGATCTAAAGGCTGCGGCCGAGTTGCTAAACAACAGCATCATCACTGCCATAGGAACACCCGGCCGGGATGATTGTGTCATGCTGGATCCTGCAGCGGTGATATTGCCGGGTTTTGCCGGGCAATTTCACAGGGTGCAGTGCGTTACAGACAAGGCCTTGTCCGAAGCTGTTGAACAGCATGAATCGAGGCTGGTACAACGCGAACAGCAGCTACATTTTATTTCCTCACTACCTGTTCTGGCCTCACAAATGGCTTCGCCAGCGGGCGGGTCGGTGGATGCGTTACAGTCAACCGGTAAACCGGACGTTGTGGACAATCCGGCCTGGGCAGCGACGCCAACCCATTTACTGGAAGGTAGCCGGGCAGCCCTATTGCTGCATGCCGGTACCCGGGTTGACGCGAATTGCGAATTACATTGCCCTGCAGGCAGTTGGCAACTGCGTGGCGATAATCTTGCAGCAGTACATGTGAACGGCATTAATTACGCACCAGGCCAGGTGTTGAAATGCGGTGACAGTATTGCAACTGCCGACGGTACGCGTGTGCTGTTAATCGAAGTGACGGGTTGACTCTGACCATGGCCAGGAAAAATCGCATGTTCACCAACTTCAGCCTGAGCTTTCTGGATATCATGTCCTGTGGCTTTGGCGCGGTGATCCTAGTCTTTTTGTTAATCGATCACTCCATCGAGGTGGACTCGATAGAAATCAATCAGCAGTTACTGTCCGAGGTAAACCTGCTTGAAGAAGACGTCACCGATGGCCAGAAAAACCTCGTGCGTCTGCGCAACACACTCTCAGATGTTGACCTTCAGATGGTC
>CAYZLS010000052.1:0-9541 GCA_964479355.1 uncultured Wenzhouxiangellaceae bacterium
GCAGCCAGATATGCCGATCCACATGATCGTGCATGACTGGGGTGGCATGATCGGCTTTGGCTGGGCTGCAAAACGGCCGGGGCAGATTGCCAGCATGGTCATATGCAACACGGCGGCATTTCCATTGCCAACCGAAAAAAAACTACCCACAGCCCTATGGCTGGTGCGTAATACAGTGCTGGGGTCATTGCTGGTGCGTGGCCTGAACGCATTTTCCGGCATTGCGGCACGCGTCGCGTTTGCCAAGCCGGTCAGTAAGGAGGTACGTCAGGGATATACCAGCCCATATGACTCCTGGGCCAATCGCATTGCAACCTTGCGCTTTGTCCAGGACATCCCACTGACGCCGGAAGACCCCGCCTATGAGATCATGAAATCCACTGAAGCCTGCCTTCCCGATTTTGCTGATAAACCCTGTCTGCTGGCGTGGGGTGACAAAGATTTCGTCTTTGATCGGCATTTCCTGGCAAAGTGGCAGGGCTTTTTCCCGCAGACCGATGTGCTCAACTATCCCGATTGTGGCCATTACGTGCTGGAAGATGCCGGACCGCCTTTGGTCCGGGCCATCAGCGACTTTCTTGATCGCAACTCAGGCACTACCTGAAGGCGCAGATGCAATCAGCCGCTATCAGATGAAGACACCCATGCAATCCACCACACCGGATACCTGCAATATCGCAACAGCCCTAGCCAGCCAGGCGCAGCGGCAGGCCGGCAATATTGCGATTCATTATCCAGTTGGTAAGCGTGGCGGGACAGTGAAATACGCATCAGCCAGCTACGCAGAACTCAATGAACTGGCAGATGATTATGCACGTGGGCTAATTGAATATGGTATCGGCCGCGGTACCCGGGTGGCACTGATGCTACGTCCGGGGCTGGATTTTTTTGCACTTTTTTTTGCGCTTTTCAAAGCCGGTTCGGTACCCATATTAATTGATCCGGGGATTGGCGTTAAGCCACTGAAAACCTGCCTGACCGAGGCCCGATCGGAGGCCTTTATCGGCATCACCCGGGCTCACGTCGCACGTAAAATTCTGGGCTGGATGCCAGGTGTGAAACTGGTTACAGCAGGCATAAAACTTGCCTGGGGCGGGCTAAGCACAAGCCAGCTCCGGAAGCTGGGGCAGAAAAAGTCCGGTGTAGTACTGGCTGCAACCCGGCCCGAGGATATGGCCGCCATTTTGTTCACCTCCGGCAGTATCGGCATTCCAAAGGGCGTAGTTTACCGCCACCGGCATTTCCTTTCCCAGGTCGAGATGCTGCGCTCGGCATTTGGCATTCAGGCGGACGAAGTGGATTTGCCCACCTTTCCCCCGTTTGCGCTGTTTGATCCGGCGATGGGTATGACTACGGTAGTGCCGTATATGGACCCAACCCGGCCGGCCCGCGCCGACCCGCGTGTGCTGGTGGATACCATTAAACGCTATAAGGTGAGCAATATATTTGGTTCACCGGCATTGCTGAACGTTTTAAGCCACTACACCAAGGCCAATGACATTCGGCTAAACTCGGTTCGGCGAGTGATCTGTGCCGGTGCCGTGGTGCCTGGCAACACGATGCGCCGCATGCAACAAGCCCTGTTGCCCGGGGCTGAAGTCTACTCGGCCTATGGTGCAACAGAGTGCCTACCCGTGGCCTGTATTGCCAGCTCAGAGTTGCAGGCTGAAATAGCCGAGCGAACCGAGCAGGGTGAAGGCATTTGTGTTGGCAACCCGGTAAGCCCAAACCAGGTCAAAATCATTCCTGTTACCGATCATTCGGTGGCGTCTTTTGCAGATGCCGCAGAGCTGCCTGTTGGTATCACCGGTGAAATTGCCGTGCTGGGACCAACCACGACTGATGCTTACTGGCAGCGTGATGAGGCAACTCAGCTCGCAAAAATTACTGACACCGAAGGCCAGATCTGGCACCGGATGGGCGATGCCGGATATTTCGATCCCGAAGGCCGGTTGTGGTATTGCGGGCGAAAATCACAGCGGTTGGTCAATGGCGATGAAACTCTGTTTGCAGACCAGATTGAAGCGATCTTTAATGCCCATCCGGAGGTATCTCGAACAGCACTGGTTGGAATCGGACGACGTGGCTGTCAGTCGCCGGTATTATGTGTTGAGCTACTTGCAAAACCGAGCCGCCACCGACGTGAACGAATTCGTATAGACCTGTTACAGCTCGGCCGGAACAATATTGCAACGAGATCAATCAAACAGATTCTTTTCCATCGGGCCTTCCCGGTGGATATTCGCCACAATGCCAAGATCGGACGGGAACAGCTAGCCCGTTGGGCGACAACGAAATTGCCTCAACTAGACATCAGAGCAGAATGAAGATACTGGTCACAGGTGGTGGTGGCTTTCTCGGCAGTACTATTTGTCACCAGTTGCTGGCACGAAATGAGAAAGTTATTGCCTTCCAGCGCAGTGACAGCGAAAAACTGCGGGACCTGGGGGCAGATATTTTTCGAGGGTGCATCACAGATAAGCGCTTACTCGAAACCGCCTTGCAAGGCGTTGACGCGGTGATTCACACGGCAGCCAGGGCCGGTCCCTGGGGAAGTTATGCCGAGTACTACCAGCCTAATGTACTGGGTACTGAAAATGTGATTGCGGCCTGCCGAAGTAACGGCATCCACAAGCTGGTGTTTACCAGTTCACCCAGCGTGGTACATAGCGATAACGATATCGAGGGTGGGGATGAATCCCTGCCTTATCCTGAGCATTTCAGCTCACATTATCCGGCCACCAAGGCACTGGCCGAGCAGCGGGTCATGGCAGCCCATGACTCTGAACTACAGACCATATCGCTACGACCACACCTAATCTGGGGGCCCGGAGATCAGCATCTGCTACCCCGCCTGGTGAAACGTGCGCGCAGTGGCAGGATAAAACTGCCGGCACCGGAAAAATTAATTGATGCTGTTTACATTGATAACGCAGCCGGGGCGCACCTGCTGGCCCTTGATTGCCTGCAATCACGACCGGAAGTTGTTGGCGGCAAGACTTATTTCATCAGCAACGATGAACCAATAAGCCATCGCCGGATTATCGGGGGGCTGCTTGAGGCCGCCGGCCTTGAAGTGGAAATCCCGGCAATATCCCCACGCCTCGTCATTGCTGCCGGCACCGTTGTGGAAACCATTTGGCGCTGGTTGCGACTGCGGTCTGAACCACCCATAACACGTTTTATGGCGGAGCATCTGGCCACTGCGCACTGGTTTGATATATCGGCGGCGAAGCGTGATCTTAGCTATGAGGCTGAAGTCAGCATTGCGGAGGGGCTGGAAAGACTGCGGCTGTCACTGCGGATAATACCGGCAAGCACCATTGGAATACACCACCCATGATTTTCAAGCTGTGTATTTCCCCGGTTTCCCTGCTAACATGCAGACCTTCGCGCATTTCCAGGGAGTCTCAACGCACCTCAAACCCTTATTCATACTGCCAAGAGCGTATATCAAGCCCTGATAACCAGCCAAATTCAGGCAAGGAGCTTTTAACATGAAGACAGGATCAAAACTCGCGATTTCATTGTTCGCATTGGTTGCCATCGCGCATTTGTTGCGGCTGATTTATGGCGTCGATTTGACCGTCGGGGACTGGAGTGCCCCAGAGTGGGTCAGCGTAGTAGGTGTTATCGTACCAGGCGGTATCGCCTGGTTATTGTGGAAGGAAAGCAGCTAACTGTAGGACTGACGAGCTTGCTCGTCGGGAACTCGCTCTTATGCCGGAACCATTCCCGACGAATAAATTCGTCGGTCCCACAATTCGTCGGTCCTACCGCACGATTGCGAGCCCGGCATCGCTGCGTGAATCTGAGGCAGCAGTGACTTCGCCGGTTTTGCGATCCCACATCACGCCATGCATATCGCCCCAGCGGCGGGTTCTGACTTCAACGCTATGGCCCAGTGCCTGCAAAGCTGCCACTTCATCTGCACTAAATGCATCTGGCTCGGCAGAAACCTTATCCGGAAGGTATTGGTGGTGGTAGCGTGGCAAGGACATCCACGACTCCGGTCCGTTGCCGTCCATAAAATCCAGCACCGCCAGCAAGACCATGCTGATGATCCGGCTGCCACCGGGTGTGCCGAGCACACCAACCCTGTCGGCACCAATAATTAAAGTCGGAGACATGCTGGATAAGGGTCGTTTGTGGGGCTGGATCTCATTGGCAGTGAAGCCAATCAGACCATAGGCGTTGGGCTTACCCGGTTTGGCAGAAAAATCATCCATTTCATTATTCAGCACGAACCCGGTGCCCGGCACCATGAAAACAGAACCAAAAGGAGTGTTGACCGTCAAGGTCGCCGCCACCATGTTGCCGGCGGCGTCAATAATGGAGAAATGTGATGTGTCCGTGCCCTCGGGCAGATTATCACGCCCCGGTAACATTGCACTGGGGGTCGCTTTATCCAGTCTGATTCCCGCACGCAGGCCGGCAGCATAATTGCCATCGGTCAACATGTCCTGGGGTACTGGGTAAAATTCGGAATCCCCCAAGTGCAAAGCCCGGTCGCGATACGCGCGACGCATGGCTTCTATCACCAGATGGCTGCGCTGAACCTTGCCCAGTTTCGTCAGTTGATAGGGCTCAAGTATGTTCAGCATTTCCGCAATTACGATACCACCCGATGATGGTGGCGGGGCAGTAATTAACTCGTAGCCGGCATAATGCGTGCGGATCGGCTCACGCTCTTTGATGGTGTAACCGGCTAGGTCCTCCATACTCCAGATGCCACCGGCTGCCCGTACACCTGCCACGAGCTGTTGTGCCAGCTCACCTTTATAGAAACCGTCACGCCCTTCGCGGCCGATTCTCTCCAGCACCCTGGCCAGATCCGGTAACTTGATGATCTGCCCCATTTCCGGCACACGATCATTTACCAAAAAGGCCTGGGCCGCAGCCGGCCAGCGACGCAGGGTTTTTTCTTTGTAGGTCGTCATTCTGTGAAACTTGGTATAGACAGGAAAGCCTTCACGGGCAATTCGAATGGCAGGGCGCAGGCTTTCTGCCAGCGACAGATTGCCGTAATTCACAGCAAGATGCTCAAGACCTGCTACTTCACCCGGGATCGCTGCAGCCAGTGGGCCATTAAGTGCCAGGTCACGATTAACTGAGCCATCGGCGCGCAAATACATATCCTGGTGGGCTGCCGCTGGTGCCATTTCCCGGCCATCAATCATGACGTCCTTGCCATCGGCTACGTGGTGCAAAACCCACAAGGCACCACCACCAATACCGGAACTGGTTTGCTCAACCACCGCCAGCACAGCGCTGACGGCAACCGCCGCATCAAATGCATTACCACCACGCGCCAGTATTTCATGGCCGGCTTCGGTAGCCAGATAATGCGCACTGGCGATGGCAGCTTTGCCGGGTTGATCAGCCTGCAGCGGTTGTAACCAGCACGCGCATATTACGAGCAGGCGGAGACCTGCTTTCAAAGCTTGGCCGCGTTGATCAGGCAGTGATATTTTTCCCACAATTGCTCCTTTGTTTCCGGATGCCCGGCATCTTTTGGAATGCATTCCACCGGGCAGACTTCCACGCATTGTGGTGTGTCAAAATGGCCGACGCATTCGGTGCACAGCATTGGATTAATCTCATAAATTTCGACGCCCTGGTAGATGGCCTCGTTGGAACATTCAGGCTCACACACATCACAATTGATGCACTCGTCGGTGATTGTCAGTGCCAACGCAGGGGCTCCTTCGGTTTAATAACTAGTTACCCGTGAATCCAAATTGCTCCTTTAAAGCCTGCTCAATTTCGGGCCCGACAAATTGGGACACATCTCCACCCAGCCGGGCAACTTCTCTGACCAGCGTGGAGGAAATAAACCCGTAGTTTTCATCCGGCGTCAGAAACATAGTCTCCACCTCTTCACACAGGTTGCGATTCATACTGGCCAACTGAAACTCATATTCAAAATCGGATACCGCCCGCAGCCCGCGCACGATGACAGCAGCACCTTTGTCCCTGACAAAGTCGACCAGCAGGTTGCTGAAGCCAATGATCTCGATATTATCCAGATCGCCAAGCTGGCTCGCGGCCAGCTCAATGCGCTTTTCCAGGCACAAAAACGGGGTTTTGTGTGGGCTTTCAGCAATTGCCACAATAACATGATCAAAAACCCGCGCCGCCCGTGTAACCAGATCGGTATGGCCATGGGTGATCGGATCGAAAGTGCCGGGGTATACCGCCACGCAAGGGGTGTTCATTGGCTGGCCGTCCTGCTGCAATTTAGGATGGATATTCTACCCTTGAAAAGGGTTTAAAGACATAAAAAAGGCCGGCCATGGCAAGGGAGCTGACCGGCCTTAAAAGTCTCTGGCAAAAAAGGCCGGCGGGGAGCCGGCCTTAAAGCAGGGACTAAAAGTAGACGTGGGGCCTACCTTCAATAACCAGACCCGAGCATCCTCAGGTTTCTTTCACACGCCGACGAAAAAGTTGCATCCGCACCTCACCCATTTGCTGATCGCGCCACGCTGACCACCCCTTTGGAGGCGGCAATGACACTGCCGCAGGTGACTCGATATACACAAAGCCACCGGGTCTGATGCAATTGTTGTACACCAGCCTTGCCAGCACTGTCCCACTAAGATTGCTGTTGAACGGGGGATCAACAAACACCAGATCAAAACAATCGGCTGCAAAATCTTCAAGTAAGGCAAGTGCCCCGCCCGCATGCAGCGTGACCTGCTCAGCTTGCAGTTGCTCAGCACTTTGCTGAAGTACCTTAATCGCGAGCGGGTGTTCTTCAACCATCAACACAGATGCAGCGCCGCGCGAAGCAGCCTCAAAACCCAGCGCCCCGGTACCGGCAAAAAGGTCAGCACAATCTGCCGCTGCCACCCAGGGTTGCAACCAGTTAAACAGGGTCTCGCGGCAACGATCTCCGGTCGGGCGTAAGCCCGGCACTTCGGCCACCGACAGGCGACGGCCGCGCCAATCGCCACCAATAATCCTGACCCGGTTATTTTTTTTTGAATTGCGCATATGGAAGCACCACTAAACTGATAGCATACCCCTTTTATCATAAGTAGCCTCTAACCCAACCACATGTTTCGAATCTTCCGCAAAAAAAATCAGCGAACCGGCGAATTACAGGATGTGCAGTTACGACCGGCTGAGCAAGCAGGCGTTGATCTGCTGGAACAACGGCTGGAGGATTCGCGCCGTACCATCGGCAAGCGCCTCAAGGCCCTGGTCAGTGGGCATAGCGAGATTAGCGAAGACCTGCTCGAGGAACTGGAAACCACTCTGATAACGGCCGATGTGGGGGTCAAGGCCAGCCTGGAAATCATGAGCAACCTGCGCAATGCGATTGCCAATAAAAGCATCACGGACGCACTTTCATTGCTGCCGGCCGTGCAGGCAGAACTGTTTGAACTGATCCTGCCCAGCGAGCAATTTTTGGCCGTGGATACCAGCCACAAACCCTTTGTCATCTTGATGGTGGGTATCAACGGGGCCGGTAAAACCACGACAATCGGCAAGCTGGCGCAAAGGTTCAAAGAAGAGAATCTATCCGTCATGCTGGCAGCGGGTGATACGTTCCGCGCCGCTGCAGTTGAGCAACTAAAGTCATGGGGGGTGCGCAATGATGTACCCGTCATTTCCCAGGGCGCAGGTGCGGACTCGGCAGCCGTTATTTTTGATGCCCTGCAATCGGCCAAAGCGCGCAATATTGATGTCTTGATTGCCGATACTGCCGGGCGTTTGCACACCCAGACCAACCTGATGGAAGAACTCAAAAAAATCCACCGGGTCATGGAGCGTATCGACCCGAGTGCGCCTCACGAGGTGATGCTGGTGGTGGATGCAGGCACCGGTACCAACGCCCTCAACCAGGCCCAACATTTCAATGCGGCGGTCAACATAACCAGTATCACCATCACCAAACTCGACGGCACCGCGCGGGGCGGTATGCTGTTTGCCATTGCCAGCGAACTGGGCATTCCCATTCGTTTTATCGGTGTGGGTGAGGCCGCCAAGGACCTACGGCCGTTTGATGCAGGTACGTTTATCAACGCCATTTTGCCGCTGGCCTAAACCCCGCTCATGCCTGCATTTTCCACACGTCTGCTGGCATGGGGGGACCACCACGGCCGCAAAGACTTACCCTGGCAGCATCCGCGCACGCCTTACCGCGTCTGGGTGGCTGAGATCATGTTGCAACAAACCCAGGTTAAGACTGTCATCCCCTATTTCAACCGGTTCGTTAAGCAGTTTCCGGATATTCCCAGCCTTGCCGCAGCCTCCTTGGATGCGGTGCTGGCGCTTTGGTCCGGACTTGGGTATTACGCCCGTGCGCGCAATCTGCACAAAGCCGCCAGGCTCTGCGAACAGCAACACGGGGCTGCACTGCCGACAACAGCCCAGGCGTTGCTGGCTTTACCCGGGATCGGCGCCAGCACGGCCAATGCCATCTTCTCACAAGCGTACGACCAGCCGGCGGTAGTGCTCGATGGCAATGTGAAACGGGTACTGGCCCGACACCGGTCGATTCCCGGATGGCCGGGCCGGGCCAGTGTGCATCAACAGCTTTGGGCGGCGGCTGAACAGCTATTACCTGAAACCCGCGGCACCGATTACACTCAGGCCATCATGGATCTGGGCGCAACACTTTGCACCCGCACCAAACCGGACTGCGGGCAATGTCCGATTAAGACTGATTGCGAGGCTTGTAAGACCGGCACAGTGGCGCAATTCCCCGCCCCGCGGCCGAAACTGAAAATAAGAAAACACTCTTTTCACATGCTGATTCTGACCGACCACGCCGGGCGGGTGCTGCTGGAGCGCCGCCCACCGGCTGGAATCTGGGGTGGGCTTTGGTCGCTACCTGCACACGACGAGAGCCAATCACTTAGTGAGCGCCTGGATATCAGTTGCAAAGACCTGCGACGGTTACCTAGCATAAGCCACCAACTGACCCATATAAAGATGACCATACACCCGTTAATTGGTCATGCAAAAACCAGCGCTAGAAGAGTAGAATGTAACCTGGATCAACGCTGGTGCGGGCAAGCGGAATGGCCGGCACTCGGTCTGCCCAAACCAGTCAGGCAGTTGTTGGAAAAACACCTGGCCTATGACACTCGAAGAGTAGCGCAAAATGACTGAACGCATGGTTAATTGCAGCTTGCTGCAACAGGAACTACCCAGCCTGACGTTTCAAACCTATCCGGGCGAGCTCGGCAAGAGAATTTTTGAAAACATTTCGCAGCAGGCCTGGCAGAAGTGGATGACCCACCAAACCATGCTTATCAACGAGCACATGCTGAGCCCCATTGAGCCGGAACACCGGAAATTTCTGGAACAGGAAATGGAAAAATATTTTTTCGGCGGGGCTCGGAAAAACCGCAAGGTTTTGTGCCCTAGGACGGCCAATAGCAGGGTTTGTTCTTGACTTAATTCCACCTAAACGGTTTAATACCGCGCTCTCTGATCCCCCCATATCCATTATTTGGGGCCGCAAGACAAAATGGCCAGATAGCTCAGTTGGTAGAGCAGCGGACTGAAAATCCGCGTGTCGGTGGTT
>CAYZLS010000053.1:0-9490 GCA_964479355.1 uncultured Wenzhouxiangellaceae bacterium
CCGCGGCTGATCGGTCTCAAACAGGCGTCGTCGCTGATTCTTTCAGGGCGCAACGTGGCCCCTGCCGAAGCACTTGAACTGGGCTTTGTTGACCAGCTCGCGCCCGCCGACGACCTGTTGAAAGAAGCCGAGCGTTGGGTGCTTGAAAAAGGCTTCGCGGAGCAACCCTGGGACCGGCGGGGATTCAGAATTCCGGGCGGTGCCAAGCTCAACGACATGAACATTGGACGCCTGTTTCAGGTTTCCACGGCAAAGATAAGCGCCAGATATCGGCACAACTACCCGGCGCCCATCGCTGCATTGAGGTGTCTGTTCAACGGCACCACTGTCAATTCGATCGACGCCGGTCTGAAAATCGAAACCCGTGAGTTTTCAGCGCTGACCCGTAACCCGGTGGCACGCAACATAATTCGCACGGCATTTATCAACAGGCGGCAACGTAAATTCACGGTTGAAGAAAGCAACCCGGAGTTTGTCCAGCACTGCAAACAGGCCTACATGGATGAAGGCTCCCGGATGCTGGCCGAGGGACTGCAACCGGCCCTGGTTGAAAACGCGGCGCTGGCAGCTGGCATGGCCGAGGGGCCGCTGGCGATGGCCGGCAACCTGCGGGAGCAGGGGACAGGTGAAACCCGCGTTGATGTTGACACATTGAAACAGCGATTTTTGTCCATACAGGCCTTGGCAGCGGTTGAGTTCTGGCAGGACGACAGGATCGATCCAATCGACGCCGACCTGATCTCGACCCTGGCCTGCGGTTATCCGAGCTACACCGGTGGTGTGATGTCTTATATGGATACCATGGGATTAAACCAATTTGTGTCGCTGTGTAATGGTCTCGCCGACGCGTACGGAGAGTGGTTCAGACCATCCGAGTATTTATGTGAGAAAGCCCGGCAAAATGATCGGGTTTACCTGGCAGGGTCCTGAGACTGGGGTTGGCGGTACATTTGGCTCAACTGGAATTACACAGGAGAATGGAAGTGGGCAGAGTTGAAGGAAAAGTGGCGTTGATTACCGGTGCGTCCCAGGGCCTGGGACTGGCTGATTCGCAGGTATTGGCCCGGGAAGGGGCCACCGTGGTGATGACTGATATTAAAGATGGTGAGGGCGAAGCAGCTGCGGCAGCGATACGCGAAGCCGGTGGCAAAGCCACCTTCATACATCATGATGCCTCCAACGAGCCAGATTGGCAGACGGTCATACAGCGAATCGGGGATGAGCATGGGCGTCTTGATGTGTTGGTCAACAACGCCGGAATGGTCATTATGGAAACTCCGGATCAATGTACCCTCGAGACCTTTCGCAAACAGAATTCAATCATGAGCGAGGGTGTTTTTCTCGGCTGCAAACACGCGGTACCGCTGATGAGCGAAACCGGCGGCGGATCCATCATCAATATTGCATCCATCGCTTCACATCTTGGTTTTCCGATCTATTTTGCCTACAGCGCGGCCAAGGGTGCTGTTCGGTCGATGAGCAAAACGATGGCTGTCTACTGCCAGATGAACGGTCATAACATCCGCGTTAACTCACTCCATCCCGGTGCCATCGATACGCCGATGATCGAGCAGACAAAACTGGATCTCGGTCTGGATAACAAGGAGGATATCAGCCCGGTCGTCGGCCTTGGAAAACCCGAAGACGTGGCGAATGTCGTCCTGTTTCTGGCATCTGATGAGTCACGGTGGGTGAATGGCACTGAGATCATCATCGACAATACCTTGAGTATCCAGTAGGCAACGAACACTGCCCCAGTGCGGCCGACCCCAAACTATCGGGATCCGTTACAGGCCGTACCGACGAACCGGTAGCCCCGGCTGCCAAGCATGAGGTGAGAAATGAACTTTCGCTACAGCTTTATTACATTGTGCCTCCTGGCAGCGGGGTGCGGGCCTAAATCAGCTCCGCCTCCGACAGAAGTTACCGACACCGTGGGCGCAGCTGCTATCAAGTCGCTTCACCCGGGTGAGGCGGTTTACATGGAGCAATGTGCCGGTTGCCACGACGCCCTAGTTTATAAGGCACCGCACAGGATGTTCTTGGCGATGATGGCCACCGATGCACTACTGGCTTCAATGGACGGTGGCACCATGACCAAGCAGGCGAAATCCATATCAAAACAACAAATGCGGGACGTGGCCGAGTTTATAACCGGGCGCAGTCTGGATGATCTGACGGTGGCCTTTCCACCACCAATCTGCGATGCAACCAACGTATTCGATCCAGCCAAGCGGCCCGCTTCTCTGGGCTGGGGAGTCAACCCACAAAACTCACGGTTCCAGCCTGCTGAAACAGGTGGCTTGAGCGTGGATGATGTCCCCGGTCTTGAAGTGAAATGGGCCTTCGCCTACCCCAACGCCTTCCAGGCACGCTCGCAGCCGGTGGTCGCAGGGGGTGCTGTATTTGTCGGCAGCCATGATGGAACGGTGTATTCACTGGATGCGAAATCTGGTTGTGTACGCTGGACTTTTCGTGCTTCAGCAGAAGTCCGAACGGGAATTGTAATTTCAAACTGGGATGATGAGGCGGCTTCGGCCAGTGTCTATTTTGGCGATATCCTGGCGCGCGCTTATTCCCTCGACGCAAGAACCGGCGAATTGCAGTGGGTAACCAAGGCAGATCCTCACCCGAATGCCACCATCACCGGCACACCAGCGCTTGTAGATGGCCGTTTGTTTGTTCCCGTTTCATCACTGGAAGTGGTCAACGCGGTTGATCCGAACTACGTCTGTTGCATATTCCGCGGTGCAATAGTCGCGCTGGATACTGGTAACGGTGAGCAAATCTGGAAAAACTACACGGTCGACAAAAAACCTGAAGAGGTCGGCAAAAACCGAATAGAAGTTCCCATCATGGCACCGTCCGGTGCTCCCATCTGGAACAGCCCGACTATCGACTTGAAGCGTAAGCGGCTGTACTCGGGCAGCGGCGAGAACTATAGCTCACCGGCCGGGCCCAATTCCGATGCCATCATCGCCTACGACCTGGAGACCGGTAAAAAACTGTGGGTCAGTCAGCAAACCAAAGGTGACGCATGGAACGTCGCCTGCCTGTCGGACTACACGACCGACGATGCCAACTGCCCTGAGGAAAAGGGACCCGATTACGATTTTGCCTCCTCGCCCATGCTGGTAACACTGGCAGAAGGGCACGAAATCATCGTCGGGGGACAAAAATCCGGCGCCACGATGGGTATTGACCCTGACAGCGGGGAAACACTGTGGAGAACCCAGGTTGGGCGTGGCGGTGTACAGGGTGGTGTGTTGTTTGGCATGGCTTCAGAGGGCCAGAAGGTCTACGTCGGAATTAGCGACATGTCCTATCCAGAGGACGAGAGTGGTTACTATGATTACAAAACAGACCCAAGGCCGGGGTTGTACGCCGTGGACGCGGGCACCGGCAAGATCTTGTGGTCTACACCGGCTCCGGATGTTTGCGGCGACCTTGAGTTTTGTGACGCCGGTATTGCCCAAGCCATTACGGCCATTCCTGGGGCGGTGATCGCGGGGCATATGGACGGTCGTTTGAGGATTTATTCAGGTGACGATGGGAAAATGCTGTGGGAACTCAATACGCTGGTGGATTTTGACACGGTCTCGGGTGAAAAAGCCCACGGTGGGTCTTTCAGCGGTGGTGGTCCGGTGGTGGCGGACGGTATGATTTATGTGAATTCGGGTTACGGCATGTACTTCCACATGCCCGGCAACGTGCTACTCGCAATCGGACCCGCCGGGGAGTGAACCCTCAGGCCACCCAATCAAAAAACTGCAGGTCCATTTCTCCCGCGACACAGTCCAGAATAGGCGGCACCATGCGTTGATGGTAATCGGCTTGCTGGTGGAACTCGAAAGCCTGCTGGTCACTGAAGCGGGCATAGACAACATAGACACTAGGTTTGTCCTTGTGACGAATGACGTCATACACAATCAGACCGGGTTCCCTGGTGTGGGAGATTTCCGACAGCTCGGTTTGCAGTCGCTCGAATTCTGCTTCCTTACCGTTGGTAATATTTAGCGTCGCAATGAATACAACCATTTTTGTGTTACCTGTGTTCGTTCAGAGCCCCAGTTCTTCCTGCAATTGGTTCTGTAGACGGAATTTCTGAATTTTGGTCGACGAGATCGGCCACTCCTCCACGAAACGCACATACCGCGGTATCTTGAACCCCGCAATCTTACCTTTGCAAAACCCGATCAACTCTTCCTCGCTGGTCTGCTGACCCGGTTCGAGTTCGATAAATGCAGCCGGCACTTCAGTCAGTCGTGGATGGGGAACACCAACAACCTGTGCCAGCTTGACCGCATCGTGTTGCTGCAGAAAGGCCTCGATCTCAACAGCTGCCACGTTTTCACCACCTACTTTAAGCATATCGCGGAGCCGGCCATGGAACATTAACTGGCCATCGGGGTCGATCGAAATCAGGTCTCCGGAATGGAACCAGCCATCGCTGTCCAGCGCTTCGGCAGTTTTCTCAGGTGATTTATAATACTCGGTGAATGTACTGTAGCCACGTATCCACGCCTCACCTTTTCCCTCCGTGGCCACTTCCAGACCGGTCTCCGGGTGCATGGCTTTAACTTCCATGCCGGACAATGGCGTACCCAAGCGGGTGAAACGTTGTTTCTCGGTAGCGTCCAGACGACTCGTGGACACCGTGCCGGCGGTCTCGGTCATACCAAAAGTGCCTACAAATACCGCGTTGGGCAGCGCCTTTTTCATCTTGTCGCCGATTTCCGGTAGTTGCACGGCAAAATTGGCGTTCATCATCTTGACGGCGCTGAGGTCCGTTGTTTCAAAATTCGGGTGATCAACAATGTCTGACATGATGGTCCAGAAACAGGGATAGGTTGCAGTAACCTTCTCCTCCTCCATCATTTTCAAGGCTTCGCCCGCCTGGAAGTAATTGGTCGTGACATAGGTGCCACCCTGGGCGAATATGGCCGCCAGGGGCAGGATGGCAGCAATATGAAACATTGGCAACGGCGACCAGAAACTGTCCTCTGCTGTTAATTCGTACCGTTCTGCCAGCGCCGCGCCATTGCGGACGATTGCCTCGTGCGAGATCATGCAGCCCTTTGGGTTGGCGGTTGTTCCCGAGGTGTAAAGAATCAGCGCGGTGCTGCCGAGACTGATCTGCAAACGCTTAAGGTGTAATTTATCCAGATCACCATTCTCACCCAAGGCGGTGAACTGCTCCTGATCCAGCATGCCCGGTGCTGACGATTTCCCGAATAGTACGATATTCCGCAACAGAGGCGCTTCTTCCAGTTGCAATTGTTCCGCATTGGCCGTTGCCAGCCCCGGTAAGGCTTTGTTGAGCCGTTCCACGAAATTCACCGCATCGGCAATTTTGTCGGTGGTCAGCAAGACGCACAAATCTGCATTCTCGATGACATAAGCCAGCTCCGGCGGCTGGTAACGGGCGTTAACAGGTACGGTGACCGCACCCAGCAATGCCGTGGCAAACATCGTAATGATGAAGTCCATCCCGGTGGGCAATAACAGACCGACGTGGTCACCGCTACCCACACCGAGAGCCTGCAGACTCAGGGCACGCTGGATGGCCTGATCACGCAATTGCGCAAAGCTAAGTCGCCGGTACGGAAGCACCACTGCCATGGTGTCCGGCTGCGCATCGGCTGCGATCAACAGCAAGTCACCCAGCGAGGTAGCCTGAACCCTGATAGTGCCTAGCTCAGTGTTGATATCGTTCATCATTCAGTCCAGTGGGTCCAGGAATTCCCGGACATAGGCGCCGTCAATACAGTCGATCATGCCGGGTGCCAGTTCATGAAAATGAGACGTGTTACGGTGTGCTTCTTCAGCTGCTTCGGAAGCGAATTGCTCATACACCGCGTAACCTAGTGGCTCATCCCTGAGTTTGAAAAACTCGTAGTTAAGGGTTTCAGGCTCATGAGCCTTAACTTTGTCAGTCAGGACCTTGGCAATACTAACAAATTCTTCTTCCTTGCCCGGTTTGATCTTCATACGTGCCAGAAATGTCATCATGTTCCGCTCTCCCATAGAGTGACTATTTTGAATTAGTTTCAACTATTTTATAGTATAAACCATCCTGGGAATATCCAAATGACTTTCAAGCGTGGAATACTATAATGACTGGTACTTCCTATATTGCCGTAACCTCACCAGACAAGATTGCTTAAAAAACTTTTTCATGTTTCGAAGTGGAGGGCTCGGCAGTGGCAGTGTGTCGCTTCAAGGATGAATACTATGCCGTTGAAAACCGCTGCTCACATGCACTTTCGACCTTTGATGATGGTCGCTTACGGGGCTACCGCTTGATATGCCCACTGCATGGCGCAGCTTTTGATATCCGGGATGGTGTGCCGCCCTCGGCCCACCCGCGAAACGACCACTGCGTTCATTCCCACTGCGTATCGTCGACGGCGTGATCGAAATTGATATTTCCGTCTAGTGCTCTATCAACCGCATAAATCAGGATCAGCGAATACGCTAGGCACGCTGGTTGAAACGGCGGCCGATCATCGCACTGGCTATGTTGACCTTCTGGATGTCAATAGCACCACCCGCGATCCCCCAGCCCCAGGCATCACGGAAGCGCCGCTCCATGGGATACTCTTTTGAATACCCGTAGCCCCCCATCAATTGCAATGCGTTACCGGTTACGGAACGGGCAATTTCGTTGGCAAAGCATTTTGCAATACTCGATGCGCTGATACTGGGGAAACCCTGCTCAGCATCCACGGCCGCCCGCCAGATCAGCAATCGCGATGCTTCAACCTGCATTTCCATCTCTGCGAGTTTTAATTGCACGGCCTGGAAATCAACAATCGCCTTACCGAACTGTTTTCGTTCCTGTACATACCCGGCCACATCCGCCAAAGCGGCCGCAGCCTGGGCCATGGCCATGGTCGCGTTACCACATCGTTCCAGGTCGAATGCGGCCATAAGTTTTTTGAACCCGCCCGCGCCTACAACGATATTTTTCGCCGGAACCCGGACGTTATCGAAGTAAAGGTCAGATGAGGGCACACCCCGAAAACCCATCAGGTGTTCGGGACGGCCAAAACTCAGACCCTGGGTATCTTTCTCAACATATACGGCACCGATAGATTTTGCGCCAGGCGCTTCGCTGAAGCGGCAGTACACCAGGTAAGCGCCGGCATGACCACCACCGGAACACCAGCGTTTGGTGCCGTTGATAATTACATCATCGCCATCTGCCACTGCCTTGGTCGTCAGGTCTGTCAGTGCCGAGCCGGCCTGTGGCTCCGACATGGCAATGGCGATCATATTCTCACCGGCACACACTGCCGGAACCACGGCCTCAACCAATGCGGGGTCACCAAACCTCTCGACAGCTCGCACCGGACCGACACAGGATTCGAATACCGGAAATGCGACCGCCGATGAAACCCTGGCCAGTTCTTCAAGTACCAACAGGGCTTCGAGATTGCCCAGGCCTTGTCCACCGAATTTCTCCGGCACATTAATTCCCAGATAACCCATATCCGCGAACTCGCGGACCAGTTCACGTGAAGGGGGCTCACCGGTTCGCTCGATCTCTTCCGCAATGGGTAATAATCGCTCGGCGGCATAGCGGCGCACGCTTTCGCGGAGTTCTCTTTGTTCGTCACTCAGTTGAAAATCCATGTTCCATCGCGGCCTTTCCAGTCAGCTACGCTGACAGGGTTTTGATACAGAGTAGGAGTATAACCGCTGTTCTTGGCTATCAAAAAATTTTCTAACAAAATTCAGAAAAAAGGATTTCTCGGTGCTACAATTAAATTGATTGCGTATGTTTGTGTGTCAGTAACTTGAATGATTGGGGTAACCACCGTGACCGATACCATACTATCCAAGGTAGCCCGCGAAGATATGTCTGACGGTATCGGCGCGGCCTGGGATGCGCTGCACGGACTGTCCGGCGACGCAACATTCGTGGAAGTATTTGCCAAGGCACCGGGGGTGCTGAACTTCGCCATGGTAGATTTCTACCAGAATCTGTTTTTTGAGGGCCGCGTCCATGAACGCTACAAGCAACTGGCCAGGTTGCGTCTGAGTATGAATCACGGTTGCAGAACCTGTAACCTGCAGAACGTAAAAGGTGTGGCAGGTTTTGGTTACTCACAAGAGCAGATAGATGATTTGTGGCAGGGTGACTATTCCTCCTTCAGCGAAGACGAACAGGCCGTTATGGAACTGGCGGACGAAATAGCGCTGAATAACCGCGAGGGAGAGTACACCCAGGCATTGCACGAGAAACTGAAGCGTCATTTCAGCGACGAGGACATCCTCGAACTTGCCATGTGCCTCGGTGTTATCGTCGGACTGGTCAAGTTGTCATTTACCCTCGGCCTGGTGCAAAAAGAGTCTTATTGTGAATTTGGAACCAGTGCGGCAGCCTAACCGATAAGGAGAGCCAGATTGTGTCGAACAACGTAGTGGAGAGCTGGCAAATTGACCCGGGCGCAGGGTCTGATAATCTGGAAGCAAAGCAGCCGTTTATTAACAATGGGTTGGATGTGTACGACCCGGCCCGTTACTACGATCCCGGATTCATGGCTGCGGAATGGGAGCAACTGTGGAGCCGTAGCTGGCTGATCGCCGCTATTGAGTCTGATCTGCCGGAACCGGGTGATTACTCGGTCTTCAGGATCGGCCGTGAAAGCATCCTTATCGTACGCCAACAGGATGGCTCGGTAAAAGCCATGTATAACGTGTGTGCCCATCGCGGCAACCAGATGGTGCAAAATGACCGGGGTAGCGTGGTGCAATTCACCTGCGCCTTCCATTCCTGGCAATACGGACTCGACGGTCGTTGCACACGGATAAGCGATAAGGAAACCTTCAACCCCGAACTGGTCAAGCAAGACCCGGTACTCAAGCCGGTGCACTGTGAAATCCGCGCCGGTCTGATTTTTATCAACATGAATGATAATCCACCACCGTTAAAGGACCGCTTTGGTTTGCCGGAGGGCTATCTCGAGACTTATGAACTGGACAAAATGCATTGTGTCCGGCACGTAATCAGCGAGTGGCACGCTAACTGGAAAACTGGTGTCGACGCATTTTATGAAACCTATCACCTGCATGCCGTGCACCCCGAGACACAGGATGTAATGGATGACATGGGTGTGCAGCTTGACCTGTATCCGCATGGTGGCAGCCGTATGCTCGTACCCATCGGTGTTAAGACCAAACGCCAGGCTGACCAGGATACAATGAACCCCAACCTGCAATACATGATGGTTGAGGCCAGCATGGACGTGGAAGCGTTCGAAGGCTCGGCCCGGGACGTCCGGCCCGCCATTGCACTGGCCAAGCGCGAGCGTGCGCAAAAACTGGGACTCGGCTATGAGAGATTCACACAGGGACAACTGACCGACAGCTGGGCAACCGGCATTTTCCCCAATACGCAAATCGGTTTACACCCGGAGGGTGCGTTCCTGATGCGCTTCATGCCCCACCCGAGCGACCCGGAGAAATTCTTTTACGACACAAT
>CAYZLS010000054.1:0-6176 GCA_964479355.1 uncultured Wenzhouxiangellaceae bacterium
ATCGAGCGTTACAGTCCGGGTTTCAAAGACCTGATCGTACATATGGAGATCCGTACACCGCATGAACTTGAGCAGGAAATCGGCTTGACCGAGGGTAATATTTTCCAAGGTGAGCTAACCATCGACCAGTTGCTCTTTAACCGGCCGTTCCCGGGTTATGCGCAATACCGCATGCCGATTAAAAATTTGTACATGTGCGGTTCATCGACCCACCCGGGTGGTGGTGTATCAGCTGCCTGCGGTGCTAATGCAGCACGTGAAATACTGATGGACCTGAAGCGGCCAAACACGGTTCCCGAAGATGATTTTTATGATGAATAGACGATGCAAACAATAGATCACTACGCGGGTGAACGGCTAAAAAGAACTGCGTTTTATCCACGCGCAGCGGTCTTGAATATCCGCGAAGCCTGGGCTACCTGGAACGGCTACAAGTTTGCCGAATACTACTACGATGCGGAATACGAGTATTTTTGTGTGCGCAATAGTTGCGCTACTTATGATATCTGCCCGATGCAAAAATACTACGTACAGGGTGGTGATGCCGAGGTCATGTTAAACCGCATGGTAACCCGGGATATCTCAAAGCTACCGCTCAATCGAGTCACTTACGTAGTGTGGTGTACCGATGCCGGGCGGATGGTCGATGACGGCACCATATTCAAGCTGGCGCCTAATAAGTTCATGCTCACTTGCGGCAGTCCCTGCACCGCCTGGTTAAGGATGAGCGCATTTGGATTCAGCGATGTTATAGTCACTGACATGAGTGATGAAATTGCCGCGCTGTCACTCCAGGGGCCCACCTCCTGTGCGGTTCTGAAAAAGATGGGTCTCGCGGGTATTGAAACAGCAAAGCCCTTTGATATCAGATGCTTTCCGTTCCAGGGCGACACACTCATGGTTTCGCGTACTGGCTTCACCGGTGACCTGGGCTACGAACTCTGGATCACGCGGGAGCTGGCGCTGGAAATGTGGGATGAACTGTACACAGCCGGAACAGATTACGGTATTCAGCCATTTGGTGAAGTGGCAACCAATATGACGCGTCTGGAAGCGGGCTTTATCATGCCGGCAATGGAATTTAATGAAGCGCTTAAAACGGTGCATTTCGAGCATGATCAGACCCCGTTCGAATTGAACCTCGGCTGGCTGGTTGATTTCAACAAGCCACATTTCAACGGTCGCAGTGCCCTGTTGGAAGAGAAAAAACAGGGCCCAAAATACACCCTGACCCGACTGGATATTGAGGGTAGTAAACCGGCCGTGGATGCCTATTTGTATAGCAACAAACGCTGTTCCCAAATAGTAGGCTATGTCACATCGGCCATGTGGTCACCCGCGGTCAAAGCCAATATTGCACTGGCAATGGTGGAAACAAAGTATCTGACAGGCGAGATCTGGGCTGAAGTCTATTACGAGAAAGAACTGCGGCAATACAGCAAAGCCGCTAACTGTACGGTGCAGAAAAAACCTTTTTGGGCGCCAGCCCGAGCACGAGCTACACCACCACTGGATTATTGAGTTGAGATTCACGATTTCAGCACGTGGCAAGGCATCCTCAGTTCCTATCCAGCGGTTCATCAAGGAGCATTACCAACATATCCCTGTGGAACAAATTGACAGTTTCTTTGGATTCACAGAAGCATCGACACTTTACGGTGGGCGGTTTTTCGCTTGTACCGAACTCAGCCGCTACGATGTCCGTTCACTGTATGGTATGAATATCAACGTCAGGCTACCGATTACAAACCATTTTGTGACGGCAGAAGAATACCAGGAAAACCAGTCTTTTCTGGAAAAGTACCACCGCCCCGGCAATTCCCTGATTATCACCAACGACGAGTTAGCAGGATGGATCCGGAACGACTTTCCAGATTACCGATTAGAGGCCAGCGTGATCAAGAACATCAACTCGCTGAAAAAGATTGATCAGGCTTTTGAAATTTACGACACCGTGATCCTGCCAATGGCCTCAAACGACGATGAAAAACTCCTCAAATCCATCGATAACAAGAAAAACATAACCCTGTTTGCAAACGCAGGATGTGCTTATACCTGTCCATCGAAAATTTGTTATCCGAGTGTTTCAAAGGCCAACAAGACGGGTGATAAAAGCCTTTTCCAGTGCTCCCAAAAATTGAAAGAACGCAACACAATCGGCATGTTCGATTTCGACTTGAATCGCCTGCAAACACTGGGTTTTGAACGCTTCAAACTATTGCGGCCACGAACGGGTGATATGACCGGATTCTAGCCCAGCGATTTCACCAGAGATTCAGTTGTGCCCAGTAGGTTTTTTAGGCCAATGGTCGTCTTATTCAGGGACCTCTGCATCATATTGCCTAAGTCCATCGGTGATTTCGTACCACGGTGCTTTGGAGCCTACATACGCGTGATATCCCTCCGGAACCACAGGATTGCCCTCAACCGTGCTCATACTAATGTAGAGGTATTCCGGTTCCTGCTTAGCATCAACCAATATATTGGAGCCGCATTTTCTACAAAAAATCCTGTCGTTAAATTCAGATGAAGCAAATAAGCTGGTGTTGGTTTCACCAAATACATAACGAAACTTGTCGCGGGTAACAGCAGCGAATGTGGCGAAGGCCGCGCCGTGCAGGCGGCGACACTGAGAACAATGGCAGTGACCAAAATCCAGAATATCTCCATCTACTTCGTACCGGACTTGCCCACATTCGCAATGACCTTTAATCATCTTTATATATCTCATTTCAGGTAAAATTCCGTGTAAATTATACTGTTACTCCCCACCGGGGAGAAACCTCGCCTACAGGCATAGAGACAGCTGACACACCCTGGAACAAATCCCCAGGGCACAGAGGTAATGATCAATCTTGCAGTTGAGCTCGTCGGAACTGGGCCGGGGTTTGGCCAACAAATTTCTTGAATGCGGCGTAGAACGCTGAATTGGAATTGAAACCGACCTCAAATGCGATATTCAAAATGGCATAACGGTTGTTATCCGAATCAGCCAGCAAATCTCTCGCGTGTTCAATTCGATAGTGATTCAGGTAGTTAAAGAAACTGGTGCCAAAACCAGAGTTAATCACTTGTGATAAGTGGTTGACCGAGCAGCCAACAACATCTGCCAGTCTCAACATGGTCAAGTCAGAGCGCAGAAACACCTTATCGGTTTGCATGATTTGATCGAGGCTTTGTTTGTGCCTGTGCAATTGATCACTGGTCAATCCAGACTTGGCATATTTGTTGGTGAGCTTTCTGGCCGGGATATCATAATAGTCGGTGATAACCGTAACCGCATCATCCCGCAGTGTCATGAACTCTGCACCAAAGTATGAAGTGGATGTTGCACTTTTGCTTTGCCGCCCGGACGGTAACATCCGGTATTGGAACGCGATGGTGCTGGGACTCTTCTGGACTTCCCCGATCAACTTATAGTAATGTCGGAAAACAGCAAAAAACCCCTTCAGACTGGTAATCAGCTCGTCATGAGTAACTTGCGAGTTCTCAGGAACATCGCGATAGACGCCGTCAGCGGACAAATGATCCGCTACACCCTTGGGATCGCGATGATTCCAGGCGTCAAAATAGCTTCCCACAAATTCTGTCGCACGCATTCAAGCGTCCTCAGTATCTGAATCTCAAATTGCATATTACCGCAAAGCGGCAGGTAATGTCTTTTTCATCGAAGAATTAAAAAGTAGAGGCGCTAAATGTGCAGGATTGACACAACATTACTCATTAGCCTGGTCTGTACCTGTTTGACACGGGCCAGAAAGTACCGGCGCCAATATTTCCCGGACAAATTCAAGCTGTGACGCATAGTGTTTCCAGAATTCTACTGCATCGGTGTAAATCGGCTCTCTCACCTGCTCGGCGCTTGCGGTATTCACGGGCCGGGTATTGTGGTGGAAATCCAGACACGATTCTTCCCATGGTAATTCACAAAAATCCAGCATCCGCCTTGTCTGGCCTTCCAGATCTGCAACGACATCCTCGTATTGCACTGATAACACGCGGCCCGGCAATACTGTTTGCCAATGCTCCATTATTCTGCGGTACTGGAGGTAGTATTCGGCAAACTCAACCAGGTCATAGGTCTGGTTTTTACCTTGTGCGTACAACTGGCGGAAATTTGCAACACACGTTCCCAGCGGGTGCCGGCGTGCATCAATAATCTTGGCATTTGGCAACATCATATGGATCAATCCAACGTGGCTGAAATTCGCCGGCATCTTGTCTGTAAGGCATGGCAGACCCAACCTGCGGTGTATGCCCGTATGGTAGATGTAAGTCTTGCCGAGTGACTCGAGTTGTCTTTGGGTTAGTTCAGACACCACTTGCGGATAGCGAAGTCCGTCTGGCCGCTGCTGGCCCAAAGACGCTGACAGCATGATTACATAAGGCAACTCTCCAGCGCCCTCGACCATGCTGTGGCTCGCCAGTATCTGCTCCAATAACGTTGAACCTGAACGCGGCATGCCCAGGATAAAGATCGGCCCGGGCTGCGAGACCGTGTTGGGGACCCCACGATCCAGAAAATGGCTGGTGAACAATTCGATGATGGCGTTATGGGTCACTTCTGTTTGCACGGGATCATAATTAACCAGCTCACGCTTGAGGGAATTCCCTGTACTATAATCCTGCCAGGCTGTCTCGAAATCACCACACGACTCAGATGCCCTTGCTAGGGCAAAGCGCATACCTATTTCAGAATCAACACTGAGCTCATCTGCCGTGATTTGCTTACGAATCGTTTGTACCTGCTCATCAGACAATTGATAACCTTTCAGGCTTGCCAGATTCCACCATGCATCGCCGAACTCCGGTCGCGCCACCGTGCATTTTTCCAAACCAGAAATTGCGCCACCTTTGTCGCCCGTAATACGCAGCATATGGCTCTGTCCCAACAGCGCAGGCAGATCTTCCGGGTGCAATTGCAAAGCCTGTTGATAGGCTAAAAGCGCGTCATCCGACCTGCCAACCATGGCCAAAGTATCCCCCAGTAAACGATAACTCTCCACAGTGGTTTCAGGCAAAGAGGCCGCGTATTCAAACATCTCGATGGCCTCAGGAAAACGGCTTTGCTCGACCAGAAAGCGACCCAATTCGTTGTGCGGCAAATCCTCATGGGGCGACAACTTGATAATGCGTCTCAGAAAATTTTCGGTAACAACCGGTCTGTTGGAATCACTGGCAATACGAGCCAGCATGCGCAGGATTTGAGTGTTTTGGGGCTCTTTTTCAAGCAATTCATTGCAAAACTGCTCCGCTTTGGTTCCAGCGCCCTCAATTAACAACAGGTCTGCTTCAAGCAAAGCACCGGCGATGGGTGAACGTTTCAGGAACTGTTGGTGGGCGGCTTTCGCAGCGGCCATTTTCCCCAATTGCGCCAGTGCATTGGCAAGACCACTGTAGGCAGAAGCCTGGCTGTCATCCAGTTCAATGGCCTGTGAAAAGTATTGAACCGCCCGCTCAGATTCTTTCCTGAGCAGAAATAACCTGCCCAAGTCCTCATGCGGCTTTGCAAACGCCGACTCCAGCGCAATAGATTTTTCCAGTGCCTGTTGGGCCTCATTGAAGTCTCCCAATTTGAGTAAAATTGCACCGTGCAGGCCAATTATGTTGATGTCTTCCGGGCGATTGATACGCATGGAAGCGCATTGTTATTCCGCCTGCTTGAGCTGGCCGGAATTGATCAGGCTAAATACAGTATCAATATCGCCTTGATTAGGTTCCAAATTAGCGCCCGTCCAAGTCCGCTGCAGCGATAGCTGCCGGGATCATCGACAGATCGGTCGATGCCATGATATTTACGCCATCCACGCCCGGTATGGTCGCCAGCTCTTTGAGTTGTTCACTACAGATCGCAATACCCTCTTGCAACGGATCGGAGGATGCTTCAAGCCGTTTTATCAGAGCATCCGGAATTGTCGCATTCGGCCTGTGTTTGCGTAACCACAATGCATCTTCAGCAGAAGCCAATACGGCAGTGCTGACAATGACTGCAACCCGCCGCGTTAACTCATTCCCCACTAGGTGTGCCATATAGTCCCGCAACAACTCAAGGTCCATACACAGATGTGTCACTACAAATTGCAGACCGGCGTCAGCTTTTTCGATCAGCTTCTTTGGCACCCAGCCCGGCTTCGGACCGTGCGGAGTCACCACACCACCGATGAAAAAAGCAGGCG
>CAYZLS010000054.1:6186-9163 GCA_964479355.1 uncultured Wenzhouxiangellaceae bacterium
CCGTTGCGGTCGCAATCAACTCTTTCGCATTGACGTCAAACACCGCTTTCGGGCGTGGTTCAAACCCGTCCGGCACCCGATCGCCCCGCACCAGTAGCAGGCTGGTCACACCGAGCGCCGCGGCCCCCAGCAGATCCGATAAAAGCGCAATGCGATTTCGATTTCGGCAACTAAGCTGCATGATGGGATCAATGTCATTGTCGAGCATCAGTCTCGCTGCTGCGAGTACTGACATATGCAATTGCCCATGTTGGTTATCGGTCAGCAATATCGCATCGACCGATCCGCGTAACGCATCCGCCTGCAGGCCAATGGCTTCGGTATTTGTTTCCGGGCGCAGGAAACATTCTGCCATCAGGGCGAAATTCCTCGTGTAGATTGTTTCTCTGAAATTCATCAAAACGCTGACATCCTACTATGCTGCCAGATTAAACAAAACTGGCAATCACAAGTTTCCTGTGGTGAACTTTCGTATTGGAATACAAACTGGAGTAGCACATTTCAACTCAATCATTGCAGAGAAATCGATATGAGAAGGCGCTCAAGCACTTCAATGCTGGCCATACCGATGCTGCTGTATCCGCCTGCGAGGCAAGTCTGAAAGATTACCCGGAAGACGTCAACCTGATGTGTCTCGCGGCGAAATCAAACCTAGTTCTCAAGCACTTCGACGCTGCCAAACGGCTAACCGATAACGCCCTGCGGCAGCAACCTGATTTTGCTGGGGCACACGACCTGTACGGCGACTTGATGCTGGTGCAGGGCGACCCGCACGCCGCGGTCAAGGCCTATGAGCAGGCAATGCGCCTCGATCCGACACGTTCCATGCTGGTGACAAAAATCGAGAAGGCGCGTGAACTAATTGAAAGTGCGCCGCAGGGCTCGCACCAAACTGGCGGCAATACCACGACCGGCAAACGAATGGCGTTTGAGAATGAAATAAGTCAGGCACAAGAGCGGCATCAATCAGGCAAGCCAGGCGAAGCGGAAAAAATTTACCGCAATATTTTAAAACGTGACCCTGATCATGTTGAGGCGGCCAGGTTACTCGCAGGCCTGGCGGTCGAAAACAGCCAATTCAGGGATGCGGAGGTATTCCTGCGTCATGCGGCCGAAATCGCACCAGACTATGGCCGCATCTGGATTGACCTGATCAACGTGTTGCGTGAACAAGAACGGTTCGAAGATGCGCTGAAATGTGTGTCAAAAATACTGGAATTGGCACCGGAAAAAGCTGAGTCGCATATGTTGTACGCAAGTGTTGTCGGATCGATGGGTCGGCATGAAGATGCCATTCGCTCCTGTCAAAAAGCACTGGATATCTCACCCAACAGAGCAGGTGTGATGTGCACCATGGCCCATCACCTGAAGACATTGGGCAGGCAGGACGACAGCGTGGCTATGTATCGCCAGGCCATTGCGGTCAAACCCGGCCACGCGGAAGCCTACTGGAGCCTGGCGAACCTAAAGACATTTCGATTTGATGAGCACGAAGTTCAGGCTATGCAGGCTTTGCTGCAGGATGATGAACTGAAGGATGAATCACGGGTACAACTACATAATGCCCTGGGGCTTGAAAACGAGGCCGGTAAGAATTTTGACCAGGCATTTTCTCATTTCGAGCAATGTAATTTCTTGCGCAGACAGTCCGAGGTTTATGACCCGGTTGAGACCGAATCAGGCTTCGACCGCATCATCGAAATAATGGATGAGGCATTTATCCGCAAGTGGGAAGGTCTGGGCAATAGTGATAATTCGCCCATATTGATCGTCGGTCTGCCGCGATCCGGATCCACGCTGATCGAACAGATACTGGCCAGCCACAATTTGGTTGATGGCACCTTTGAACTCGGTGATCTACCGCGAGTAGCCAAGAGAATACGCCGCTTCAGCAAGAAAAAGGCACGTTTTCCAGACAACCTGCTCGAATTGTCATCGGAACACTGGAGCAAAATCGGGGATGACTACATCGAGTCTACCCGCAAATTTCGTGGCGTAGCACCGTATTTTATCGACAAAAACCCGAATAACTTCATTTTTATCGGACTCCTGCGTATTGCTCTGCCTAGCGCTAAAATTATCAACGCCATGCGCCACCCACTCGATAGTTGTTTTGGTGCTTTCAAGCAACTTTTTGCGAGTGGTCAGCCGTTCACCTACGACTTCAATGAACTGGGTGAATACTATCTCCAGTATCAACGACTGATGGATCATTGGAAGAAAGTAGCGCCGGGTTTTTGTCTGGATGTCCTCTATGAAGATGTCGTCACAGATCTGGATGGTCAGGTCAGAAGGATACTCGAGTTCTGTAACCTCCCATTTGAGAGTGACTGTCTACAGTTTTACAAAACCGAGCGAGCCGTGAAAACAGCCAGTTCTGAGCAGGTGCGCCAACCGATTTATTCCAGCTCGGTTAATCTCTGGCGAAACTATCAGAACCACCTTGACGAGCTGATTCAAATACTGGAACCGGTCCTGCGTACTTTACCCATCTCTGAGCAGCCGACAGAATTTTGGGAAGCTTGACTATACCTTGTCCAGTCCATTGTTTTTAAATGATTAATTTGCTACTATCAGATCAGAGGCAAGAACCCTGGCCGCCTATCTGCCTATAGGGCAGGATTTCCTGTTTGTGTGTTTGTGACAATGTGCGGTGACTATATATAAAATTGGTTGCAGGGTGCGGAATTTTGGCAGGGACATCACGCTACAGCTGTATGTGTAACTTAAGACCAAATCATTGCATCGTATTTTAACTGAGGCAAAAAACTCATGGATAGTAGCAAAAAGCTCGTGCTCACACCGCTTGCCGGTGCCATCGCCACTGCGTTAACTCCAGCCCAACAAGCCCTAGCCCAGAACGAAGATAGCGATATTTTTCTCGAAGAGGTCATCGTAACCGCAACCAAGCGCAGCGTCAGCGTACAGGATATTTCAGCTTCGGTTCAGGCACTCACTTCCGAAACACTGGCAGCAA
>CAYZLS010000055.1:0-2503 GCA_964479355.1 uncultured Wenzhouxiangellaceae bacterium
CAGCCACCTCGAATTCTGCATAGGTGGCGTGGCCTGGTGCAAAAGTATTTGTTTCGTGCTGAAACCCAGCGACAGCAATACGTTTCACGAGATTATACTCTTCCTCACTTGCCTGCCGTCGTCCCGCCATCAACGGGCAACGCAACACCCGTTACAAACCGCGCTTCCAGGGAGGCCAGATATTGAACAGCAAAAGCAATTTCGCCTGTCGATGCAATGCGTTTCAAGGGAGCATAGTCGATCATCTTTTGCCATGCAGCTTCCGGATCAGGTTTCCTTTTGACAGAAAGGCGGATCATGTCCGTATCCACATAACCCGGACAAACACAGTTGACCCGTACACCATCAGGGGCAACTTCCAGGGCCATGGCTTTGGACATCATGACAACACCACCTTTTGACCCGCAATAAACAACAATCCCGGGCACACCGATCAGGCCAGCGTCGGACGAGATGTTGACGATGTTACCTTCGGTCTTGCGCAATTCGGGAAGTGCCGCCTGACTGACAAAAAACAGGCCTTTGAGGTTTACATCGATGTGATCGTCCCACATCTTTTCATCGCAATCCTCAATAGGTCTGCCAGCACCAATACCGGCGCTGTTGACCAAAATGTCGAGTCCACCCAAGGCATCCACGGCTGTTTTAACCAGCGATTTACAGCCTTCGACGGTTGCAATATCGCTGGGTGCTGCAACCAACTGATCATTGTGTCCCAGTTTTTTCATGGCAGCGTCAACAGATTCAGAAGTCCTGCCATTGATGGCGATTCGCGCCCCTGATTCGATAAAGACCTCTGCAATACCAAAGCCTATGCCCCGACTGCTGCCAGTGATTAAGACCCGTTTATCTTTGAAATTCATATTACTTCCTTTATATATTAACTATTTAAATACCGTAGGTTCATTGTGTATTCCACGTAGAAGGAGCATCAGGTTAACACCGGACTTTCTCAGCTGTACCCGATCAACACCGCCACGACCAGTGCGAGCGATCCTGCGATCGCGATCTTTATCATGAGCGGCAGTACGAATTGCAACCAGCGGTCGTACGGAATTCCCGCCATCGCCAGAATACCAATGAGTACGTATTGCGTTGGAATCAGAATATTGCTGAAGCCGTCACCAAACTGAAAAGCCAATACAGCCACCTGCCTGCTGACACCCACGACATCAGCCAACGGCGCCATGATCGGCATGGTGACATACGCCTGGCCACTTCCCGAAGGGATGAAAAAATTGAGGACGCTTTGTACAAAGAACATTCCGACTGCGGAAACGGTGCTCGGAAGCTCCTGGATCGGAACGCTGATGCCGTAAACCATGGAATCCACGACACCACCCTGATCCAGAACGACCTGGATGGCGCGGGCAACACCGATCAACAAGGCAACACTTGTCAGGCTGCCAGCCCCCATGCTGAACTCCGTCGCGGTTCGGTCGGGACTCATGCGGGCGATAAAGGCGATGACAAGCGTCAAGCCGGCGAACAAGCCCTGCATCTCAAACAGACCCCATTTCCAGACGATCATCCCATAGATTAGGAGAACCATGGCAATACCAACCGCGGTCATTATCATCCTTTGTACCCTGGTCATCGGCTCCAACTCCAACAGCACCGTTGCATCCTGATTGCGGGGTATCGCCGCGCCTGCGGGAACGTCGATATCAGCTACTAGGCTCGCTGAGGGATCCTGCTTGACTTTTTTGGCGTAGGACCAGACGTGATGAATGCCGATGCTCACAAAGATGAAGAAGCAAATCAGGCGGTACCAAAGTCCCGAGGCTGGCTCAAGTCCGGCGATGTCCTGCGCGATCAGCGTAGTGAAGGGGTTGATAATGGCAGGTCCATATCCAGTCCCATAACCAACCATGATAATTCCGATAGCTGTCATCCTGTCGTAGCCCATCGCCAAGCACAGACTGACCAGGACGGGTACGAAGGGATAATACTCTTCGCCGAAGCCGACAGTGGCTGCCCCAAAAGCAAACACGGTCATACTCCCGGCGATCAGCCTCGAGCGATCCCGTGGCCCGCAAGACCGCAAACAATCCACCGATAATGAAGACGAAAAAAATGATCTCATGTGCACCACTGAAACCCTTGGGAATGGCCGTAAGGAAGGCAAACGGCGATACCATTGGCGTATCCGGTGTCAGGTGGAAGCTCCCCGGAACCACCTGCATACGTCCGGTGGCAGTCTCCACCCGATCGAAAGATCCGGCCGGAATCACGTAGGTGAGAATTTGCGCCAGGACCACCATCGAGAAAAGGATAACCAGCGTGTGTGGAACCTTGAATTTGCGTTTCGTCATGGTCTATTTCTTCTTCGTATTGTTGAGCGCTGCATTATCAATCTGTTTGGGGATTCTTTACATACTTGTCAAACCAGCCGACAAAACGCTCGAGTAAATCCTTGTGATAGATTGGCCTGCGGATGCCGTGGTAGGCATCGGGGTAGACCACCAACGAAGCCTCGCGACCCAGCTGCTTCATCGCCTGG
>CAYZLS010000055.1:2513-4574 GCA_964479355.1 uncultured Wenzhouxiangellaceae bacterium
TCATGAACGGCGAAATGCTGTCCCACAGATCGCGATTCTTCCACGGCGGACCGAGCTCCGTATTCCACCACACCTGGTAGGGATCGTGACCGTAGGTGGTCGGATACCATCCAACGCTGGCGCCGCTGATGGCAGCCGCAAATCGATCCGTTTTGGTTATGACTACATTCGTCAGCGTCCCGCCAGACGACCAGCCACCGACGCCGAGCCGGTCAGGATCAACGTAACCCTGTTCGATAACGTAGTCGGTAGCCACGATCACATCTTCAACATCGTGTGTGCCATAGGCTTTGTTGAGGGAGAGTGCGAAGCCGAGCCCCCGGCCACCTGAACCGCGAACATTCGGCATCACGACAACGTAGCCATTTGCCGCAAACAGCTGGACCCGGAAATTAAAACCATAGTCGTACTGGGATTCCTGCCCACCGTGAAGCCAGAGAATGGCCGGGTAACGGTGTTTCGGATTGAAAGACTCTGGTTTGTAGACGAAAGTCTGGATCTCGGTTCCGTCGAGCGTGGGAAAACGCAGTTCCTCCACATCTGACAGCCATATTGAATTCAGTAACTCGCCATTGACATCCGTGAGACGGCGAAATTGCGGTTCAGATGACTCTGCATCAAGGACAAACAGATCACCAGGCAGACGCGGCTTGCTAATGGCGACGACGACACTGCCATCCAGCACCACGGCTGTCGCTTCCACCCGGACCTGTCCTGTGACCAGCCGGCTCAATTTGCCATCGTCAACCGACACGCTGGCCAACTGGACTTGCCCGTCATCCTCGAGCATGACGTAGATGTGACTTCCGTCGGGAGAAAAATGCGGGTCGTAGGCTTTGCGGTCGAGGGCCTTCGTAGTAAGCAACACAGGTTCGTCGTCGACACTGATGATCGCAACTTTCGACTGCAGGTAGGAATCGGGTACATCGGTCCGGTCCGTATACGTCATGATGTAGCCGATTCTCTCACCATCGGGGTGCCAGATCGGCGAGCTGTCGGAGCCGGGGTTCGTGGTTACCCTAACTGGTTCCTGCTGGTCGTGTGACTTTTCAGGATTCACCAGCCAGATATCGGAATTGGTATTGCTGTCGGGCTCAGCGGTACGGTTACTGACAAAAACAATCTTGCTGCCATCGGGCGACCAGGCGGGTGAATAGTCTTCAAAATCACCGGACGTGATCTGTACCGCCGCCTTTGTGTCAGTATTAAAAACGTAGAGGTGAGACCGCTGCCGGTTTAGGTAACCCACGTAATCGGCCTTGAAGGTCAGCCGATCGATGACCCAGGGCACGGTTTCCTGGTCCGGGTCGGGGTCACTAATAATGAGTGCAAGCTGCTTCCCGTCCGGTGACCATTCGTATCCTTCCACGCCCTGCTCGATGTTGGTGAGTTGCACACCCTCCCCGCCACGCATGTCCAGCGTAAAAACCTGGACACCGGACCCGTTTCGTGACGACAGGAAACTCAGGTGCTTCCCATCCGAACTCCAGCGGGGACTCCAGGCTGAATTCCCAGCGGCTGTCATAGGCAGTGCTTCACCACCGACGGTGGGAATCATCCATACCCGTGTCTCGGAACGGTCATTTTCGAGGTCTTTGCGGCTTACCGTGTAAGCAACCCAGGCACCATCCGGGCTGACACGCGGACTGCCCACGCTCTTCAAGGAAAAGTAGTCATTAATTTGCAAGGAACGCAGGGCGTCAGCATCGCCTGCGAACACTACAGATCCCGTTCCGGCCAGTAACAAGGCCAAGAAAACATGTGTTATTAGCAGATAGTGTTTCATTTCATCTCCTACTCCGGTAGTGGGTTCCCTTCAACCCAGGGCGCACCTGCGTGCATCAGATCCTCGCCCAAGGACGCCACATCGGCACGCACATCTGACATATTATCTTTGATCTGCTGAAGCTGGGTGTCGACGATTTCCAGAGTTTTTTGAAGCGTGGCAGTGGGTCTGCTACGATTTCCAAGAATATTCGTGAACTGGTTGCGAAGGGTTACCCTCGGGATCAGGCGTCTGCGATTGCATACGATTATGCGCGTAAGACGCGCCGAAAGGGA
>CAYZLS010000055.1:4584-7411 GCA_964479355.1 uncultured Wenzhouxiangellaceae bacterium
AGTGGGTCCGTAGGTGGAGTGGTACACGCCCAGTTCAACTGAGTTAAGCCGTGATGCGATGTTGGGCCGTGTTTTTTCACCCACCTGACGCTTGGCACGATTACCAAGGAGTTTGTCTTCAATAGTCTGCAACTCCCTTCTCAGGCCGTTGAGGCGTTCGTCGAGATCGCCAGGGGCGACAGTTGCGCGTGACAGGGCCAGATTCATGGCTTCAACACGTGCCAGTTCAGTGCTAAATGAGCGGTAGATGGCCGTTGAGGTCCTGACCGAATCTTCATAGGAACGCCAAAAAGCAGCCGCCTCAGCTGGTGAATTTCCCTCAAGCGCTCCCTTTCTCAATGGCACCACTTCGAAATTAACGGGAGGGCTCAAAAGCGTAATCTCACCGCCCACTTCCTTGCTCAGGGTGGCGGTGTAATTACCCGGCGCAGCCAACAACCCTGCTGGCTCATCGCCGGAAGACGAAGCTGGCTGTTTCAGTCGTAGCGCATAGGGCGCCGGGTAGCGTAGATCCCAGGCCACCCGGTTGATTCCTTTTGCGGTGGGTCCACTGACCCGTCTTACGGTATTGCCTTCGGTATCCTTGACGATGACCCAGACCCTAGGATCGGACTCGGCCATTTCATCAGCAACCGCATCCCAACCAGGAAAAGCAATGTCCTCGACGGCAGCGATCCATGCTTTCTCACCGGCCTGACGGATCTGCTCCTTCGACTTCAACCCGTCCCTCAGGTGATAGGTAAACACCGCCCCAAAATCCGGATTCGGAGCGACGAAGTGGTCAGCCCCTATGTAATGCTCCTCAATTTCACTGAGGAGAAATCGGGGGTGGTACCACCAGGCCTTGCGGATCGGGAAAAGGGTCGCTTCCCCGGCAAGCTGCTGTTCCGATACACTTCTTAAAGAGGAGTAGTCATCGAGTACGAAAAAGCCTCTGCCAAACGAGGCACCGACGAGATCGTTTTCACGTTTTTGAATGGCGAGATCCCGAAATGAGATCGTTGGCACTCCACCTTCTAGCTTCACCCAAGCTTTGCCAGCGCTCGGGCTAAAATAGATGCCAAACTCGGTACCGACGAAGAGCAACTCAGGCTTCACGTGATCCTGCACAATCCGCCACACCAAGGTCCTGTCGGGCAGATCGCTACGAATGGATTTCCAGCTGGAGCCACGGTTCGTGCTCTTGAGCAGATAGGGTGTCAAATCACCATACTTGTGGTTATCCAGGACGATATAAACCGTGTCAACATCATGCAGATCCGCCTTGATGTCGTTGATAAATGCCATGTCCGGAACCCCTGGTATGTCTTTAACTTGCACGGCTCGCCAACTTTCTCCACCGTCCTCGGTGACCTGAATCAGCCCATCGTCGGTCCCCACGTAAATGAGTCCTTCAAGCTGAGGCGACTCGGAAATTGAGGTGATGGTGTTGTAGCTGGACATGGACAACAAATCCCAAGTGGAATCCCAGCTTTGCATTCGCCCCATGATCGGCATGTTCATGCGCTCCTGGTTTCGCGTCAGGTCACCGGAAATCGTAGTCCACTCATCGCCTCGATTGTCAGACCTCCACAAGCGCTGGGAAGCAAAGTAAAGCCGCGCGGGGTCATGCGGGCTTACCAAGATCGGTGCATCCCAGTTGAAGCGTTCATAGTCTTCATCTGCACTCGGTTGGGGTTGAATGGAAATCACCTCGCCGGTAATTACATCGACACGCATCAGATACCCTTCCTGCCGCTCGACGTAAACGATGTCCGGATTTCCGGGCTCGGTGGCAGCTCCGTGGCCATCCCAATCCAGGACCATGTGCCAATCTGAATTCTGGATACCGTGAAGGTTGTCGGTCCGGGAAGGTCCACCCTGTGAGCCATTGTCCTGGGTGCCACCATAGATGTTGTAGAAAGGTTCGGCGTCATCGACGGCAAGTTTGTAGAACTGCGCCACCGGGAGATTATCGATGTAGCGCCAGTTTTTGGCTTGATCAAAGCTTTCGAAGATACCACCATCATCACCCACCATGATGTAGTCAGGGTCACTGCTCTTGAAAGCTAGGGCGTGACTGTCGCCATGGCGGAACCGGTAGTTCACCTCGTTGAATTTGATCCCGCCGTCCACCGAGAACTTCATATACGGATCCACCAGGTAAATCCGATCGAATTGATGCGGCGAGGCATAGAGTTCGTTGTAATAGTGGGGACCGGTACCACCGGAGACCGTGTCGGAACGCTTCTCCCAGGAGTTACCCCGGTCGGTGGATCGGTACAGGCCGCCCTTCCTTCGATTCAACTCGATCACTGCATAGACAACATCCGGCTTCTGGGGAGAGATGGCCAGACCGATTTTTCCCATCGATCCCTCAGGCAATCCAATACTCAGCTTATTCCAGATCTCGCCACCATCATCGCTTCGATAAATTCCACTCTTCGGGCCTCCACCCATATAAGCCGCTACATTGCGGTGATGTTGCCAGGCGGCAGCGTAGACCCGGTTAGGGTCCCTTGGATCCACAACAATGTCGGTTACCCCGGTCCACTCATCATCGCCCAGGGTTTTCTTCCATGTCTTGCCACCATCGGTCGATTTGAAGAAACCCCGATCTCCGCCCTTACTCCACAAGGGGCCTTGGGCTGCAACGTAGACCACGTCTGAATCCTCGCTGCTGACGATAATCCGGGCGATATGCTCAGAATTTTGCAAACCCATATTCTGCCAGTTCTTGCCACCATCGTCCGTCCGGTATATGCCATCCCCGTACGCGACATGACGTCCGCCAACGTCTTCGCCGGTGCCCGCCCAGATGACATTCGGATTACCCGGATCCGTTGCC
>CAYZLS010000055.1:7421-9132 GCA_964479355.1 uncultured Wenzhouxiangellaceae bacterium
TGGAGTAACTTACCTGATCATCAAAAACAGGCGTCCAGGTTGTACCGGCGTTTACGGTTTTCCAAATACCGCCCGAAGCGACTGCCACATACCAGGCACTCTCGTCCTCGGGATGAATGATCAGATCGGCGATCCGTCCGGACTTGAACGCGGGCCCAACATTACGCAACTCAAGACCTTTGAACGTTTCAGCATTCAGCCGGTTCTTGGTCTCGTCAGACTCCTTAGCCAGAACTCCGGCACTCAACCCCGAAACCAACAGTGCTGCCACCAACAGAATAAGTTTTATGAATGATTGTTTTCTCATACCCGATTACCTGTGTCCGTTCACCCTGTACGATCACCTTGTCCGATCATCGGGCAACGCCTGTTCAATTTACTATTGATAAACTGATTCAGCTTGTCCTGCTGGAATTCGAAGCGCTTCGTCAGGTCTTCAAAAACCGCGTACATCGACGCCGTGGGTCTGGCGTCGCCGCTGCTGACCGCACCCGAGAGCGAGCTCAGCTTTTCGGTCAATCCCGGCGAACTCCACATCATAGGGTGTGCATCAGTTCCCATCCATATCATCAGCGTACCCTCGATCTGCCGCAACTGATCCAGGATTGCGTCGTTCCCCGCACAGGAATTCCCAACCAGGCTGGTCCGGAATTCTCTTATTTTGAGGACGGTATCGGCAACCTCTGTAAACCTGTCCCGTATGTTAATCATAAGATCAAACTGAGCTCTCAGATCGGCATCGCTGACCTGCACTCTCGGATCTTTACGAATTTCGAAAGGACGTTCAAAAACTTCTCCGTCCACCATGAGTTTAACCCTGTAGCGTCCGGGTGGTGCAATCGGCGCGGTGGGTGGTGAGTAATCGACGCTCATAAATCCGTCGAGCGCCCCGTTCGGCGGGGGCATCACGGTACCGGGATACCGCATATTCCAAAAAAACCGGTTCATCCCTGCTTCGGCGGATGGCCCGCCTTCCGGCTCGCTCGAAAACTCCTTGATGATTTTGCCGTTTGACTCGGAAACAGTAATGGTAATCGTCGCCGGGTCAGCCGTCCGGGCTAGGTAATACTCAAACATCACCCCGCTGGGTGGATTTTCCGCCCCACCGCCAAGCCCTGCCCAGCCATGCCCTCCCATAAGCCGACGTACGGCGGTAGTAACCACAAACAAGTGTACCGGGGCGGCGGCAATTTCAGGGGTAATGACCCGCAGGGCTGAGATATTGTCAAGAATCCAGAAACCCCGCCCGTGGGTTGCCACTACTAGGTCATCATCTTTCACCTGCATTTGCATGACCATCACAGGTGGCAGATCACCCTGCAGTGACTGCCATGCTCCGCCGTTATCGAAGGAGACGTAGGCACCGGTTTCTGTACCAGCGTAAAGCAGACCGGGACGCACCGGATCCTCCCTCACGACCCAGGTGTAGTCATTTTCACGAATTCCGTTGGTGATCCGCTGCCAGGATTCCCCGTAGTTCGTGGTCTTGTAAAGATAAGGTGTGCGGTCACTCACCCGGTGACGCCCACCGGAGATATAGGCAGTCCCGGGTTGGTGGTTCGAGACATCGATGGCCGTGATCGTGGTCCATTCGGGAAGCTCCGGCGGAGAAACATCGAGCCAGTTCTGGCCACCGTCTCTTGTAACCTGGACGGTACTGTCGTCGGTGCCCACCCAGATTTCCCCCTGCTTGATGGGAGATTCTGCGAGG
>CAYZLS010000056.1:0-440 GCA_964479355.1 uncultured Wenzhouxiangellaceae bacterium
GCCGGGGCGGGACGTGTGGCAGGCAATGCAGGAATGGCTGCATAAAACGCAGCGCAAGGGCCATTTGACTCCTCATGATGTGACCACCGGCACGCGGGTTGCAATGATCGTCACAGGTGGTGATGTAGATGCAGGTACATTTATGACTGAGGATGAAATCCTTGCCCTGGAACGCAAAGCCTTTCTGGAGCTGGCCGGTACGCAAGAGACCCAGGCCCGGCTGCGCCATATGCTGGAATATGGGGTTCCATTGCGTAATTGAGCCAGGCTTTGAATATGGTAGGTCTGGATTACCAGAGAGAATCACACGGATTGCCTCCAGGCCATCCATCACCTGCGACTGGACACCCATCAGCACCAGTGCAGTAGTACCATCCTGGATTACATGATGCTGGCGTGACAATTCCCGGCCAGCAACACGGCGATATGGATCTAAAACA
>CAYZLS010000056.1:450-1329 GCA_964479355.1 uncultured Wenzhouxiangellaceae bacterium
CTATATGATAATCTATAACGTATATTACTAATAGTAAAGTATAATTTATAGGTTATTATAATGCGTGCTAAAGAACGGGCTATGGCTCGAAAACAACTAGATAAGCGTCTGAATTTACTACAAAACGTAGATATTCTTGTGCGCCCACCGCGCGGATGGGTCAAGGCGATTCGTGAAGCCCTCGGCATAACTTCAGCACAGCTCGCAAAACGGCTGAACGTGAGCCAGCCTCGCGTGTTTGGCATTGAGAAGGCGAAAGCCTCGAGGAGTATAAAGCTGGAGTCGCTTGAATGGACAGCGTGTGCGCTTGATTGTCGCCTTGTATATGCCCTCGTCCCGAGAAACCCACTTGAAATGCTGGCTGAGGATCGGGCGCGTGAACTCGCGAAAAAACACCTGAGGACTACCAGTCATAGCATGGCACTGGAAAATCAGCGGGTAGATGAAGCTGACGAACAGGAGCATCTGGAAAGACTTGTACAAAAATTGCTGAATCGGCCTGGTTCAGCACTATGGAAGGGTGAATGACCGATCCCCTCGTAACGCGGACTGGTGGAAGCACAGAACTCACCGAAGAGGAACATGAGGGGCTGATTCCGTCCTACATCACCCTGCGGAGTGAACTGAATGAAGCGGAACAGGCAAATATTCTGGAAGCCGAAGAGTGGGTTTTTACGCACAAGCGCGATCCGCTGGAGGAAAAACTCCTTGACAACCTGCACAAGCGGATGTACGGCAATGTTTGGCAGTGGGCTGGTCAGCATCGAATGACCGGTAAGAATATTGGCATAGATGCTTATCGCATCCTCACGGAATTACGGCAAGTTCTCGATGATTGCCGCTACTGGATCAAGAACGGGATCTATGAGCCTGATGAAA
>CAYZLS010000056.1:1339-9055 GCA_964479355.1 uncultured Wenzhouxiangellaceae bacterium
TTTCATCACAGATTAGTATCGATTCGTTGCTATCCAAACGGCAACAGTCGGCATGCGTTCATAAGCGAAAGTAAAAACGGTAGTATCGGATTCAGTCTATATCGTTTATACTCAAGCACTTAGACTGCAAACAGGAGTGTTCTCATGAGATTTAATGTCAAAGCACTTGCACTGACCTGTGGGATTTTCTGGGGTCTCGGGCTCTTCATCCTGACTTGGTGGGTTATCTTTTTTGGGGATGCCAATGGTCAGAGCACCATTATCGGCCTGGTTTATCGGGGCTATAACCTCAGCCCGGTGGGGAGCATCTACGGACTGGTCTGGGGCTTCGTCGACGGTGCGATCTGCGGCGCATTTTTCGGTTGGCTGCACAACAAACTGACAAGTCGAACCAGCAACTAATGGCGATCATTAAAGTTGGCACTGAAGAGATATTGGCATTTGTTGAGCAACAAATTGCACCGTGAGTTTGTTTTAAAAGCTTTGTCGAGGCCTTTGGTTTTATGACCCAGGTAGCGCTTATTGCTGAGCAAAGCAACCATCACCCTGAATGGTTCAATGTGTATAACAAGGTCAGGGTCGATTTGACCACGCATGAGGCTGGAGGGATTACCGGGCGAGATTTCGAATTGGCCCTGCGGATAGAAGGGGTATTCCATACTTCTGCATGATTTCAATCTGACTTTATTCGGTTAATCGTATAGCACCATAAACAGCACTATTTCAGATCGATTTATTAAATAATCGCAGAAGGCCAGGGGACCTCCAGCGAGCGGAGGCGTTGTGCGCACAATGGCAGCAAGGAGAACCGCGCTCGGTCCAGCCGGTATTCCAGTTGATGCAACGTGCTGCACCCGTTCAAGTCAATTGGCTGGGTTACCCGAACACAATGGGACTGGATGTGATGGATTACCAAATTGTTGACGGGGTGACTGATCCCCAACCGGCAGCAAGCGATTTTCATCGCGAACATTTTTTGCGGATAGATCCCGTGTTTTCAGTATACATGCCGGATTCCGGACTACCGGATGTTGCGCTGGAAACGCCAGCATCAAACGCCGGTTTTATTACATTTGGTTCATTCAATTCAATGCCAAAACTCAATCCACTATTATTAAAGCTGTGGGGGCGAATACTGGCTCAGGTCGAAGGATCGAAATTGCTTGTTAAAAACAAAATGCTCGATTACCCGTCCGTACGAAGAGATCTGAGCTAGGCACTTATTCAGGTAGGAATTACCATTGACCGGCAAATCCTTGTTGCCCGTACAGCGGATCCACTGGAGCATATGCGAACCTACAACCGCGTGGACTTGTGTCTGGATACCTATCCCTATAACGGCACAACTACGACCTGTGACACGCTGATCATGGGTGTACCCGTTGTAACCCTGGCCGGCAGCAGACATGCCAGCCGGGTCACTGCCAGCCAGTTAGGTTCACTGTCATTGAATATGCTGATTGCTGAAAATGCAGGGCAATATGTGGATATCGCCGTGGGCCTGGCATCAGATATCCCGCAACTGAGTGAGGTTCGCCGGGATTTACGTGCAAGCATGCAGGCATCGCCATTGATGGATTACAGGGGTTTTACACGGCAACTGGAGCACAAGTACCGTGAAATATGGAAGCATTGGCGTAAAAGTTTAAAGGACGCCGGAAAAAGCTGACCCGCGGCCTGCAAGAGCAGCGCTTGAATGGTGCGCACAGTAATTAAACCTGATTGCCTCTGTCTGCGGTGCTTATAACTTCATAATATAAAGTATACTTCGCTTTGAGACGCATTGGTGTTCTGATCAGTACTTGACATCAGGCTGTTCGATGCCTGATACTTCGCGAAATAAAGTGAATTGATTTTATGAGCTTTAAATTCGATGAAATGATCAGTGCCCCCTGCCGCCTGGGTATCATGGCGAAGCTCGTAACGAGTATGCCAGTCTCCTTTACTGAGATGAAAACGGCAACCAGTCTGTCTGATGGCAATCTACATGTGCAAACGCGTAAGCTGGCTGACGCAGGTTACATCGAAATCAACAAGATAATGCAGGGTCGGCGCACTTTGACAAAATTCAGTATCACCCAACTGGGGCGTGAACACTTTCGCCTTCATGTCGTGAAGTTGCAGAAAATCCTCAATGCAGAGACGGATGCCATACAACCCGTAAAACGTCCTGTGCGGACGGATGGTTCGGCGGTGTGGGCATGACAGGCTCATACGGTACAGACCCGCAAAGAATAGCAATCGGTGCCGATCACGGTGGTTTCGACCTGAAAGCTGTGTTGGCGACCCATTTACAAAAAGCCGGCCACCAGGTGCAGGATGTAGGCACTTCATCCCGTGAAGCAGTTGACTACCCGGTTTTCGCCAAGGCGGTTTCAGATGCCGTATCGCAAGGCAGTGCTGACGTCGGCATCATCATCGACGGTGCTGGGATCGGTTCGTGCATGGTCGCAAACAAGGTGCCGGGTGTGCGGGCAGCGCTTGGCTATGATTTGTCGAGCGCGCGTAACAGTCGCGAACACAATGATGCCAATGTATTGACCCTGGGAGCGGGCTTGATCGGCGTTGGACTGGCGGAACAGATTGTCGATGTCTGGATGTCAACCAAATGTACAGAGCCGCGCCATTTGCAGCGGGTCGCGATGTTCGGCGAAGAAACAGGGGAACAGACCCTGTCAGATAAAGATCTTGAACGGGTCGTGACCCGGTTACACGAGATTATTGGGCCGCTGGCTAGTGCAGAGCCGGTTGGCGGCTCCGTGGGTGATAACCCAGAGGCCGCCCGGGAATTTGTGCGGTTGGGGGCAACGGGTTTGACCAGTGTGGCTCCGGCAGAGCGACCTGGCGATATACCGGGCGATCTTGCTCGTTATATCGACCACACGGCACTCAAGCCCAACGTGACCGAAGAACAGATCCGCAATCTTTGCACCGAGGCCCTGGAGTTTAATTTCCGGTCGGTATGTGTGAATCCGGGTTGGGTTTCATTGGCAGCTAGCCTGTTACGTGGCAGTGAGGTGCTCACCTGCACCGTTGTTGGTTTCCCGCTCGGTGCCAATGAGCCTGCAATCAAGGCCATGGAAGCCCGGCGTGCCATACGCAATGGTGCCCGCGAGATCGATATGGTGATTAACATCGGCGCACTCAAAAGTGGTGATGATGCGTTGGTACTGAGGGATATACGGGCCGTGGTCGAGGATTGTGTAGATGGTAACGCGGCCTGCAAGGTCATCCTGGAAACAGCACTTTTGACTGATGCAGAAAAGCGCCGAGCCTCGGAGCTTGCGCGCACCGCCAGTGCCCATTTTGTCAAAACCTCGACCGGTTTTTCAACCGGTGGCGCCACTGTGAGTGATGTGGCATTGATGGCTGAAATCGTACGAGGTGCGGGAATGGAAGTAAAAGCCTCTGGTGGCATCAGTTCTTATAGCGATGCCCTGGCCATGATTGAAGCGGGAGCCACCCGCCTTGGTGCGAGCGCCAGCATTGGCATCGTACGAGAAGCCAAATTAACAAGCATGAGTGCTTGAGGAGTTATATCGATGATCGACCTGAGAGCTTACGTTTTTCTTGACTCATTACAGCCCCAGTTCGCCTCCTTCCAGGCGACAATTTCGAAGGGCTACCTGCCCAAAGTGGGCCAGGCGAGTCTGTTCGTGGAAATCTCCCCCGGCATGGCAATCAACCAGATTCTTGATGTTGCACTCAAGTCGACAGACGTTACTGCGGGCATGCAAATTGTTGAGCGTCACTATGGCATGCTTGAATTGCATTCCGAAAGCCAGGCCGATGTCCGTCAGGCCGGGCAGGCAATTCTTGATTCTCTGGGATTGCAGGAACAAGACCGGCATAAACCAAGAGTTGTGGATAATCAGGTGGTGCGGCATCTACAAGATACCCAAACCATGCTGATTAACCGCTTTCGTCACGGCAATATGATTCTCGCCGGCCAGACGCTGTTTGTGCTTGAAGTTGAGCCGGCGGCCTATGCCGCATTGGCGGCAAACGAGGCCGAAAAGGCAGCGGATATCAATATTTTGGAAGTGCGCGCTGTCGGTAGTTTCGGGCGCGTCTACATCGGCGGTGAGGAACGGGACGTGGTAGTCGCCCATGAAGCAGCAACGCAAGCGATCAACGCGGTCACAGGTAAAACACCCAAAAAATAGTTACATAGATTAACCCGGGCTTAAAAACCCGATTCGAAAGGAGCAAGGTGATGTCAGAAGCTTTAGGAATGATTGAGTGCCGGAGTTTTCCGGCCATGGTGGAGGCGGCCGACGCAATGGTCAAAGCGGCCAAGGTCGAGTTTGTCAGTTATGAGAAAACGGGTGGCGGTTATACCACCGCAGTCGTGCGTGGCGATGTTGCAGCCGTTCGCGCCGCCTGTGATGCGGGTCGCACCGCCGGTGCCCGCGTAGGGGACGTGGTTGCTGTGCATGTAATAGCCCGCCCGCACAGTGGTGTCGACGGAACTATCCCGCTGGGCCGTAACCCCGGCGCAGCTGACAAGTAGTGGCCGTAGGCACGGTGCTGTAATGAAACTTGCGAAAGTGCTCGGCACTATTGTGGCTACCGAGAAAGACAGCAAGCTTTTAGGACTGCGATTTTTGCTGCTGGGCCTGTGGGGCCATGACAACAAACCTGCAGGTGGTTCGGTGGTGGCGGTAGATGCCGTGGGTGCCGGTGTCGGCGAAATGGTGCTGTTTGCCAGTGGTTCTTCTGCCCGACAGACCGAGCGCACTGACAACAAACCGGTTGATGCCGTCGTGATGGCAATCGTCGATAGCTGGGAAATCGAAGGCGATGAGAAATACCGTAAGGGAGATACTGACGCATGAGCCGCCCGGGTGGGAACGCCCTTAATCTCACCGACCAGCAGGTGGACATCATCGCCACGCGTCTTGCAGAGCGCTTTTCCACACAGCCAGTTATTAAGACAACAATCGCTGCGCCACGCAGCGCGCCTATCATTGTGCCCCGTGTTGTCTCCCGTAGCGCCCTCCATGTCACCCCCCATATCAACTTGGGTGAAGGCGTTTTTGCCAGCGTTGACGATGCCGTTGCAGCGGCGGGTGTGGCCTTTCGTGAACTCGACGGTATGTCTTTGGCTGGCCGGCAGAAGATCATCGCCTCCATTCGCGCCTCAATGCTTGAGCACGCCGAGGAACTTGCAGTCCACGCGCACCGCGAAACCGGCCTGGGGCGGGTTGAGCACAAGCTGATCAAAAACCGTCTGGTGGCGAGTAAGACTGCAGGGACGGAGGTGCTCACGTCGCATGCCGTCACCGGCGATCACGGATTGACCCTGATCGAATATGCGCCCTTTGGTGTAATCGGCGCCATCACGCCAACCACCAATCCGACCTCTACTATTATCTGCAACACCATCGCCATGCTTGCGGCGGGTAACAGCGTCGTTTTCAACGTGCACCCGAGCACCCGCGAATGCTCGATGGCCAACATCCGCCTGTTGCACCACGCGATCATCCGTGGTGGTGGCCCGGCCAATCTGGTCACGGCAGTGGCTGAACCCACAATCGAGTCCGCCCAGACTCTTATGGGTCACAAGGGCATCCGTCTGCTCGCCGTGACCGGTGGCAGCGGTGTGGTACGTCAGGCAATGTGCAGTGGGAAGCGCGCTATTTGTGCAGGCCCAGGTAACCCGCCGGTGGTGGTCGATGCAACAGCCGACCTCGAGCACGCCGCGCGTGGCATCATCGCGGGCGCCTCATTCGATAACAACATCGTGTGCGTGGATGAAAAGGAAGTCATCGCCGTCGATTGTATTGTCGAGGAATTATTACAGCAGATGGGTCGCAACGGAGCCTACTTGCTGACAACCGGTGAACTCCAACGTGTGGAGGAGGCGATCTTCAGCGAACAGCGTGGTCCGCGTCAGCGCGCAGTAGTAGAAAAAGATCTCATCGGCAAGAATGCGAGTGAAATACTGGCTCGCGCCGGAATCTCCTGTAGCGGTGATCCGCGTCTACTGGTGGCACACGTGACGAATGACCATCCTCTGATCTGGATCGAGCAGATGATGCCCGTGCTGCCGGTGACTTCGGTACCTGATGTCGAGCAGGCTATTGAGCTGGCTAAAGAAGCCGAACATGGTTTCGGCCATTCGGCCGGCATGTACTCGCGCGATATTGATGCGTTGAGCCGTATGGCGCGCACCATCAATACCAGCATCTTCACCAAGAATGGATCGTTCTACGCTGGACTGGGAGAAGGCGGGGAAGGTCACACCAGTTTCACCATTGCCAGCCCAACCGGCGAGGGCCTAACCGGGCCAATCTCTTTTAGTCGGTTGCGACGCTGCGTTATGGTTGATCACTTTCGTATCATATAACTCGCATGGTGCAGAAAAATAAGCAGCCCGGAAAAACACGACACGGGGCCATTGCGTTGCTGGAATTTGAGAGCATCGCTGCCGGTGTCAAAGCGAGCGATCTCATGGTCAAACACTCACCTATTGCATTGCTGCGTTGTGGCACCATCCACCCGGGGCGGTTCCTGATCCTAGTCGGGGGTAGTGTTGCCAGCACTCAGGAGGCCTATGCGGTCGGGATGCAACTGGGTGAGGCCGAGCGCAGTCTGAGCGACAGTGTATTGCTGGGCGATGTACATCCAGCCTTGCATGATGCGGTGCTGGGTAAACGTAAGGATCTGTCAGGCGACGCTTTGGCAGTGGTAGAAACGCACTCCTCGCCGGCATTGCTGGCTGCAGTGGATGCCGCAGTAAAAAGCACCCCCGTGGTGCTTGCAGAGATTCGCCTGGGTGATGATCTGGGCGGTCACGCGCTGGCGCTGATGAGCGGTGATTTGACCGATGCCGAGACTGCGCTCGGGATCTGCGCCGACCGGGCTGGCGATCAGTTGCTTGCGAGGACACTTTTACCGCGCTTGGACAGTGATCTGCGCGCTTTACTCGACGGTGGCACGCGTTTCGGTTTGTGTCCGGCTTTCGAGCCCGCCGGTGCTGAATATCCCGAGGAGGTTACATGCTCCTGGGACGCGTAATCGGCAGTGTGGTTTCGGCGATGCTGGTGGACGAGTTATCCGCCACATCGCTGCTCTGGATCCAGCCACTCGACCGCGATGGTCAGGCTGACGGTGAACCACTCGTTTGCGCCGATGGCACCCGCATGGCAGGTCCGGGTCAGATGATCTATTGGGTAGCCAGCCGCGAGGCTGCGCTTACACTTGAGCCGAGTTTTGTACCGGTCGATGATGCCATCGTTGGCCTGGTCGACGAAGTATGGAATTATCCAGCGCAGGAACTGGACGGATGATACTCGCCCGTATCACCGGCAATGTGGTCTCGACCATACACCACCCGATCGTCCAGGGGCGTAAGCTGCTGTTGGCCGAGCGGCTTGACCCGACAGGGAAGCCCAGCGGTGGTTATCTCATTGCAATGGATGCAATCGGCGCCGGCCAGGGCGAGACAGTACTGATTCTTGATGAGGGTAGCGGTGCCCGGCAAATCCTCGAGGACAGCAACGCGCCGGTACGTTCGCTCGTCGTCGGTATTGTCGATGCGATCGATCTCGAATCAGACTAACCAGGGATTCGAAACCCCGTTAGTGATGCGTGATGCAGATTTCAGCTCAAGGTGTGGATGCTTTTTTGACAGGATTTTTCAACCGGGAGTTTTGCTCGGTGAGTAACTGCCATGAATCCGCCTCAAGAATCCAAACCACCGTGTAACTG
>CAYZLS010000057.1:0-8973 GCA_964479355.1 uncultured Wenzhouxiangellaceae bacterium
AGGCCAAAACAAATACCTAGGTAAGGAATATTATTTTCACGCGCATACTCAATGGCCATCACCTTGCCTTCAAAGCCACGTTCGCCAAAGCCGCCTGGCACCAGCACAGCATCTACCTCAGCGAGACAGGCAATGCCTTGTTGTTCTACCTGTTCGGATTCAACTTTGAGAATATTGACCTTAATGCGGTGTCGCAGGCCACCGTGAGTAAGGGCTTCGGTTAGTGATTTATAAGCGTCCGAGTGCTCCACATATTTCCCGACCATCGCGATGGTGACTTCGTGCCGGGTGCTGCTCAGACGATCTACTACTTCGCGCCAACGCGACAAGTCGGCCGGGCCGGTTCCAAGCCCCAGGCAATCGACAACGATGTCATCCAGGCCTTGCTCATGCAATAACTGCGGGATCTCATAAATGCTTTCACGTGCATCCAGTGCGGTAATGACCGCATTTTCCGGCACATTGGTAAACAGCGCGATCTTGGCCCGGTCATCCTGGGAGATATCCTGCTCACAACGCGCCAGAATGACATCGGCGACAATCCCGATTGAGCGCAACTCCTTGACCGAATGCTGGGTCGGCTTGGTTTTGATTTCCTTGGCCGCTTTAAGATAAGGCACCAGGGTAAGGTGCATGAACATTGCCTTGTTGCCGCATTCCACGCCCAGTTGTCGAATAGCCTCCAAAAACGGTAATGACTCGATATCACCCACCGTACCGCCAATTTCTATCATGGCAACATCAAATCCTTCGGCCGCCTTACGTATATTTTTCTTGATTTCGTCCGTGATGTGCGGAATCACCTGTACGGTCCCACCCAGATAGTCACCCCGCCGTTCCCGGGCGATGACATTGTTGTAGATTTGACCAGTCGTGAAGTTATTCAACTGGCTCATGCGGGTGCTGACAAAGCGCTCGTAGTGCCCCAGATCAAGGTCTGTTTCTGCGCCGTCTTCGGTCACATAGACCTCACCATGCTGGAACGGGCTCATGGTACCCGGATCGACATTGATATAGGGGTCCAGTTTAACCAGAGTGACGTTGAGCCCGCGTGTTTCAAGAATTGCAGCCAACGAAGCGGCAGATAATCCCTTGCCCAGGGATGAAACTACGCCACCGGTAACGAAAATATATGATGTCATGCCAGAACCTGTTGTCAGTTGTAACCTGAGCCTGCTAACAAATACCTGATCGCTGAAGTAGCGATCGGGTTTCTGGATAGCCATTATACCGGCCACCTGTGCCCATAGCGACACTTGTATAAATCCGATTGATATTTGGTGAATAATTCAGGATGATTGACACTCATGAATCATGTTGATTCTGGTTGCTGGTGCGATCAGCCCCAATTCGGAACTTTATGAGCAAACAGTACCAGGCCCGGGACATCGAAGTCCTGACCGGTTTAGAGCCAGTGCAACGCCGTCCCGGCATGTACACCGATACCAGCCAGCCCAACCACCTGATCCAGGAAGTTGTTGACAACAGCGTTGATGAAGCCCTAGCGGGTTATTGCAAAGATATTGAAGTCACCCTGCACGAAGATGGCTCAATTGAAATAACCGACAACGGGCGCGGCATGCCGGTGGATATGCACCCGGAACACGGCATACCAGGAGTTGAACTGATCCTCACGCGCCTGCATGCCGGCGGTAAGTTTTCCAATGAAAACTACCAATTTGCCGGGGGGCTGCATGGTGTGGGTGTATCCGTGGTCAATGCCTTGTCTAGCAAACTTGAAGTCTGGATCAAACGCGATGGCCAGGAGCATCACATGCAATTCCGTGCGGGTGACAAGGCCGGTGAGTTGGAGTTGGTTGGCACTGTCGGTCAGCGGAATACCGGTACCCAGCTCCGTTTCTGGCCAGACCCGAAATATTTCGACAGCGCAAAAATATCTTACCGGCGATTGCGGCACCTGTTGCGCGCCAAGGCTGTGCTATGTCCCGGCCTGCACGTCACCCTGTGTGTTGCCGATACGGGTGAAACTGAAAAATGGCAATTCAATCAGGGGCTTGAGGATTACCTGCAAAACACCCTGGCCGGAATTAAACAACTGCCGGAAGAATCTTTTACCGGCGAGCTCAAAGGCAGCGATTCGCAAGTCAGCTGGGCCATATGCTGGTTACCCGAGGGCGGCCAGCTACAGGAAAGTTATGTCAACCTGATACCCACGGCCCAGGGTGGCACACACGTCAATGGCTTGCGCACCGGGTTGGTTGAAGCCCTGCGTGAGTTTTGTGAATTGCATAGCCTGTTGCCACGCGGCGTGCGACTGGCGCCGGATGATATCTGGGATCGCATTGCCTACATCCTGTCGGTGAAGACCAACGATCCACAATTCAGCGGTCAGACCAAGGAGCGGCTGTCGTCCCGTGCCTGCGCGACATTTGTCTCGGGGGTGGTCAAGGACGCTTTCAGCCTGTGGCTGAACCAAAATGTGACAGATGGCGAAGCCATTGCAGCCCTAGCAATCGCCAATGCACAACAGCGCATGAAAAAAAACCGCCAGGTAGTGCGCAAAAAGATCACTTCCGGCCCTGCCCTGCCAGGCAAACTGGCCGACTGCAGCAGCCAGGATTTATCCCTGACGGAGTTGTTTCTGGTTGAAGGTGATTCTGCCGGAGGCTCAGCAAAACAGGCCAGGAACCGAGAATACCAGGCTATTTTGCCGCTGCGCGGTAAAATCCTCAATACTTGGGAAGTTGAATCTGACGCGGTGCTATTAAACCAGGAAGTCCACGACATTTCGGTCGCCATCGGGGTTGACCCCGGCTCGGACATAATTTCTGAACTGCGTTACGGCAAGGTCATCATTCTCGCGGATGCAGATTCAGATGGTTTGCACATCGCCACATTGCTCGCTGCCCTATTCCTGCGTCATTTCCAGGCACTGGTCGAGACCGGCCATGTATTCGTCGCGATGCCTCCTCTGTATCGCATCGACATCGGTAAGGAAACCCATTACGCACTGGATGCGGCCGAACGCCAGGCCATCATTGATGTGATCACGGCTGAGAAAAAGAAGGGCAAGTTGATGGAAACCCGGTTCAAGGGGCTCGGTGAAATGAACCCCCTGCAATTACGGGAAAGCACCATCGACCCGGATACCCGCCGTCTGGTGCAACTGACGATCGATAACCCCACCAACACCACCAAAATGATGGACATGCTGCTGGGTAAAAAACGCGCTGCTGACAGAAAAGCATGGCTGGAAGACAAAGGTAACCTCGCCACCAAGTAGGACCATTTTAAAATGCAAGAAATCACCAAAAGTTTCACCGAACATGAACGCATCCCGTTGCGGGAATATGCCGAAAAGGCCTATCTCGATTACTCCATGTACGTGGTACTGGACCGGGCCCTGCCACATATTGGTGACGGTTTAAAACCCGTGCAAAGGCGTATCGTCTACGCCATGAATGAGTTAGGTCTGAGCGCTAGTTCCAAACACAAAAAATCCGCCCGCACGGTGGGAGATGTGCTGGGCAAATTTCACCCCCACGGTGACGCTGCCTGTTATGAAGCCATGGTGCTGATGGCACAGCCGTTTTCATACCGATACCCGTTAATCGATGGACAGGGCAATTTTGGCTCACCGGATGATTCAAAGTCTTTTGCAGCCATGCGTTACACCGAGTCACGCATGACCCATTACGCAAAAACACTGCTGGCAGAACTGGCCATGGGCACCGTGGAGTGGGTACCGAATTTTGATGGCACCTTAAAAGAGCCTGAGCTGTTACCTGCACGTTTGCCCAATATCCTGCTCAATGGCAGCACCGGCATTGCTGTCGGGATGGCCACTGATATTCCGCCGCACAACCTGCGCGAAGTAGTCAGCGCATGCCTGCGGCTGCTGGAAGAACCAAAGGCGACGGTGAGTGATTTGTGCGAGCACATCAAAGCCCCGGATTTTCCGACCGATGCTGAAATTATAACCTCCACAGGCGACCTGCTGAAAATGTACGAAACCGGCCATGGCTCGGTCAAAATGCGTGCACTCTGGGAACAGGAAAACGGCGATGTCGTGGTCACTGCATTGCCACACCAGGTTTCACCTGCCAAAGTGCTCGAGCAAATCGCTCAGCAAATGCGAGCCAAAAAACTACCGATGGTCGAAGATTTACGCGATGAATCAGACCACGAGAACCCGACCCGACTGGTGATCGTGCCACGCTCAAACCGGGTGGATCTTGAACAACTGCTGAACCACTTATTTGCCACCACTGATCTGGAACACAATTATCGCGTCAACCTGAACATCATTGGCAACAACGGCAAGCCGCAGTTGCTGGATTTACGCAACTTATTACAGCAATGGTTGAAATTCAGGCTCAATACCGTCACACGCAAGCTGGAGTTTCGCTTAGACCAGGTCGTGGACCGCCTGCACCTACTCAAAGGCCTGTTAATTGCTTTTCTGAATATTGACGAGGTCATCCACATCATCCGCACCGAGGATGAGCCAAAACCGGTTTTGATGAGTCATTTTGATATTATGGGCACCCAGGCCGAAGCTATCCTGGATTTGAAACTACGTAACCTAGCGAAGCTAGAAGAAACGAAAATCCGAGCTGAACAAGCGGTACTGGATGAAGAGCGCCAGAAACTTGCCACTACACTGGGCTCAAAGCAATGTCTGAAAACACTGGTCAAAACTGAACTGCTGGCCGATGCCGAGAAATACGGCGATGCCAGACGCTCTCAATTGACCCAACGCGAGGCCGCCCAGGCGCTCAAAGAGGAGGACCTCGTACCTTCGGAGCCATGTACGATCGTACTGTCCAAATCCGGTTGGGTCAGGGCCGCCAAAGGCCACGAGATCGATGCAACCACACTTAATTACAAGGCCGGCGACGAATACCAGCACACCGCTAAAGGGCGCAGCAATCAGCAAGCTGTATTTCTCGATTCAGCCGGCAGGTCCTATGCATTGACGGCCCACACGCTGCCATCCGCACGCGGCCTCGGAGAACCCCTGACCAGTCGTTTCGCGCTGCCTGAAGGCGCGCACTTCCAGTATGTTATCGCAGGCGATGCACAGCAAAAACTGGTGCTGGCCAGCTCATTTGGCTACGGCTTTGTAACTGTCACCGCCAACCTGCACAGCCGCAAAAAAGCCGGCAAAGCCATGTTGTCGCTACCGGAAGGTTCCAGCCCGACCACACCGGCCATCATTGCTGGCGAGGCTGCTGATACCGTGGTGTGTGTGACCTCGGAAGGTTACCTGCTGGCCTTTCCTCTCAATGAATTGCCGGCCTTATCCAAGGGCAAGGGCAACAAGCTCATCAATATCCCACCTAAACGCCTGCGCGCAGGTGAAGAACACATGGTCGGTTTGGTTGTGATTGCTGAGCGTGACGAGGTGCTGGTCTGGGCAGGCCAGCGTTACCTGCGCATCGGTAACAAAGACCTGCCGCATTTCAGCGGTGATCGTGCCAATCGCGGGCGTAAACTACCCCGCGGCTTTCAGCGGGTTACGCGGATTGAAATCGCCCAGGATTGAGAACTACTAATGTTGGGGCTAACGCTCGCCGGCACTAAGCACGCCTGAATTGACGATATCGCCAGTTGTCATATCCGCGGAATGTGCACTACCACGGTGACAGGTCAGACGCGAGCCGACACAGGCACTTGATTGACGACCGTTTTCACGTTTGGCGATCAGCTCAGCTTGTTTATCCAGGGCTTCTTTGCCGTATTTTCTCATCAGTTTTTTGGCTTTTTTCTGGGTCACGGCCTTGTTGTCAACGCGCTCCAGCAATGCATCACTGTTGTTAACCAGATTTTCTTTACCACTTTCCGCTACCAGTAATGACCAGGCATAAGCAGTTTCCAGGCTGGCCTTTCCCCCTTCACCGTTCTCGAACATGTGCGAAACTCAGTACTTAGGAGTAGTGGTCACCGATTTTTGCCAACTTGTAATAGACTTTGTAAGCCTTTTTAAAATTACCTACCTCGTAATACTGATCGGCTTCAGTCCGGTATTCCTTCAAAGTTCGGGCCTGAACATCCGCTGTTTATAGCAATACTAATACTCCCGCAAAAATGGTCAAAAGAACGAGCTTCATAACACTTCCTTCAAGGTCGTTAAATACTGCAGCGGATAGTAACAGCCCCACCGTATTTCGTATACGCTTTGCAATTAAGCCTGAATCAATCTGTCACCGAAAGCGTGGCCCGGTTCAATGCATGGATTTTTAACAAACCTAACAACAGCAGGCCAGCTAGCCAGTTATGTGCCACCGCCAGCCCAATCGACAGGTCAGATAAAATGGCGGTAACGCCCAGGGTAAATTCCAGTGTTACTAATAACAGCACGGCGACACCCGCTGCGCGCAGCTTGCCACCCGCCCGCCAGGCCAAAAAGCCGATAAATATGACCAACAACGCGGTCAGTGTGGCACCCAAGCGGTGTGCGATGTGGATATCAATCCGCTCCTGTCCACCCACTACCCAGCCTTCGGGTGTGACCTCGTGATCTCTCGACAGATCCATGGCCTTCCAGATATTGGCACCGGGTAACCAGCTACCGTGGCAACTCGGTAAACTCTGGCACGACCTGGCAGCGAAATTGGCACTGGTCAGACCTCCCAGGATTATTTGTGCAGTCAGCAAGCTGAGCGCGAGCACTATGCTCATGACCGGCAACGATCTTACTGCCTGCCCCTTGGTTGCCTCGCTCACCTGAGTGCCATCATGGAACAGCATCCAGGCCAGCAAAGCCAGCATTAAAAGGCCACCGCAGAGATTACCCATAATCACAGCCGGGCTGTGGAGACTGCCCGATTTGAGCCCCAGCAAAGCCAGGAATACGGTGACACCCAACAGCAGTAGCGAGATCAACCGATGCTTCTTCTGCCGCACCGCCAGCAGCACCAGTAACAACACCAGCAACCCCAGCAAGCTAGCAACTAGGCGGTGCAACGGCGTGGCCCAGGCGAGGGGTTGCTGGGCTTCGGCCACAATCCGTTGATAAGCATTTTCGCTGGACAACAGCTGGATCACGACCGGCTGTGCACCAATCCGCCCATAACAAGCAGGCCAGTCCGCACAGCCAATACCCGAGTGGGCCAAGCGCAAATAGGCACTCAGAGACACCAAAATTATAACCAGTAGCAGCGATACCCTGAGCACAGTTCTCATCTTAAGCTTCCCGTTGCTTGCTCCGAATCGATTTGTAAGCCACCACCAAGAACAGCAAACCACCGATCACTGAGATCACGCCACCCAGACCCATCAGGCCCATACCCGCAACTTCGCTTATTTGCTCGAGACCCTGTGCCAAGCCCGCCGTTTTACGCTGTACACCATAGCCACCGGTCCAGGCCAACCCCAATATATGCAAAATCTGCCCACCGCTGTAAATGATGGGCTGCCAAAATGCCAGCCGGGGTGGCGGCGCAGCAAAACCCAGGCGCGGCAATAGATAATAACTCAGACCCATAAAAGCGATCGTCACCCCGACAGTGGAGCCGTGGTAGTGCGCCGGAATAACGATATCCAGGCCGGTAATCATAAAACCAATAACCCCACCGGTAGCAAACAACGCCATTGAAGACATCAATGCGGAGCGCAGGTAACGGCCCTCCCCCTGCGGCTTGGCCGCCCCGATAAGGCTCGTGACGATGGCCAGACCCATAGGCAAGCTGGCTAAACCACCGTATTTCATCAAGTGCGTAAAAGCCAGCCGGTGGCCGGAGGAAAGCACCTCGTGGGCCATGTACAAAAACGGTACAACGACCACCGGCAACGACATCAATAGCAAAAATATCAGTGTCAGCCGGGGGATCAGCCGAAACCGACAACCGCTGTTGGCGGCCAAAACCACCCACACCACCACCATCAGCAGGGTATGGGTAAACTGGATGACATGGCCGCTACCCCAGAACAGGAACTCAAAATAGGCCTGGCCTGAAACCGAGCTGGGGATCCCGCTCATTGATGCGATAAATGCGCCAATCGCAACCACTGCTGTCACTGCCGCCAGCTTGATACCCATCAGCAGTGCTGCGCTACCGTCCAGGCGTGCGGGCAATCTGCTAAAGGTCATGATGGAGCGCAGCAGGTGGGATAAGACCCCGGCTGTAAACAGCCCCAAGCCCGTAAAAAATACGGGGTGGCGCAATAAAGGCACATAGTTGTTCATCAGCGGTTCACCGGCACCGACAAAAGGTGCAAGTACCACCACCGCGGTACCCATGGCTGCCAGCCTGAAAGACACCCGGTCCCAGCCCGGTAACGCACGTTCCGTACCCAGGGCCCACAAAACGCTGGCCATCGACAATAACCAGATCAATACCGACAGGTTCACATGCACGACCAGCGCCACGTGGAAAAAATCAGTAAAAGGTAGCCACTCCTGCACACTCGGGGTACGCGCCAGCACCAACAACAGCGAAAACAGACCCGCACCAACCAATGAGGCGAGCCCCAGCATCAGCCACGCGGTAGTGGTGCGTCTGGTCGCAATATTTCTGACCAGAAGTTTGTATTCGATGGCTGACATGGCAAGGCAAACTACCGACCTGCCCTCACGCTGTCAACGGCGAATTGCTCCCAAATAGCAAATCCTATAGGACTCATTCTCATTTACTGGGTTTCGCTGTATTTTAAAAAGCCACCTCAAAATTTTTCCAGGAGAAAGAAATGCGCTTACCTATTACCCTGACTTGTATGCTGACCGCACTTTTTTCTACCCAAGTTAATGCCAGGGGCATTGCCATTACGCCAGGCTTATGGGAAGTAGTTTCCACCGTATCAATGCCCATGCTGCCGCAACCCAAGGTCACTACCACCACCAAATACATGGTAGAAGAAGAACTCAGCCCGGATGACTTTAACAAGGACATGGGTAACCCCTGTGAAATCTCGAACGTCGTCATCAGCGGAAACACGGGTAGCTGGTCTTACTATTGAGCCCGGCGCTCACCGTGGCCTGTAAAATCAGCTCACAGCCGGACTCACCAA